>NZ_JAWOUN010000022.1:0-54184 GCF_033339395.1 Vibrio sp. 397
GCCGCCAGCGTTCAATCTGAGCCATGATCAAACTCTTCAATTTAAGATTTTGTTCGGCTCAATGAATACTGAACATTACATAAGTAATGTTTGAATTGACTGTGCTGAATCCGAAGATTCAATGGTCACTTCGTTTCATTGAAACCTAATTTGATACCGAGGTATCGAATTGGATTATCATCAACGAGTGCCCACACAGATTGATAGGTTCTTATTTTTAAAGAGCTTTTCTAACATTTTCAGCAACTTAGTTGCTCGTCGTTAGGGGTGCGTATCTTACTTCACACCGTGAGAGAGTCAAGCATTTTTTTCAAATTTTTTTCTCTCTTCCCGACTCGCTGTGTGACTTTCGTCTCACTCCGTGTCGGTGGATGCGCAGTATAGGGGGTTGAGAAATTAGCACAAGCGTTTTTTGCAAATAAAAAACCAACCGGTCACAAATTAGCCAAAAGTGCGATATTTGCATATTTCTTCGTCACATTTGAGACATATCACAGCAATTGGTTGGAAAAACACCAACCATATACGTAAGATTCATGTGTCTATTCTGTTAATGGACAATCGATCTCTTTATCACTATGTGTAGTAATTAAAATGACGTCTAAAAAAAATCTGATTTTATGTGTTGGGCTGGCCATCGTTGGGGGAATCATTTTCTCTCAATTCATCATCCCACCAGCCTTGAGCTTCCTCATTGGTGTTATCGCTACTGCTTTTCTTTTTTCATTTTCTAGCAAAACACCTGTTCTTCAATCTTCGGAGCCTGATCCTTCAACTAAAACGCTGTATGTCGGCAACCTTCCTTATAAGGCCAATGAGAGTCATGTTCGCGATTTGTTTGCTGAATATGGACAGGTCTATGCGGTACGCTTAATGAAAGATAAGCGCACTGGAAAAAGAAGAGGGTTTGGTTTTGTAGTGATGGCTGCGGCAGATGCCAAGCCAGCTATCGCTAAACTTAATGAAAAGGAATATATGGAGAGAACGCTAAAAGTGAGAATTGCGAACGATCCTAAACACCCGGATGGTGGTAAACCTGAACAGGATTAAAACCCAGCTTCTTTAAACAAATGTTCAGTGCATCTTCCTGCCAAGGAGTTGCACTGGCATAAATCGACTTACTTCCCTCTTCTGTATCCTCAATTTCATCACTTAATAGCAATGCTTTTACTCGACGTGCAATCGCTGCGCCTGAATCAATTAAAGTAACGTCCCCACCCAAAGCTTGATGAATCTCCTCTTTGATTAAAGGGAAGTGAGTACAACCGAGCACCGCAACATCGACTTTATCGCGAAGGGGAAGCAGGATATTTGTCAGTTCGTCGAGAGAAACGCTGTTGCCCCGCAATTTCTCTTCGGCCATATCTACCAAGCGAGTTGATCCCACCAGCTCAACTGGTTTGCCTTGCGCAAAGTCCCGTATTAACTCGTGAGTATATTGGCGTGTTACTGTCGCCGGAGTGGCGATCAGCCCTACCCCTTTTGATGCTAAAAGCGATGCGGGTTTAATCGCAGGGACAACACCAACAACGGGAATCGATAAATTTTCGCGTAAGGAAGGAAGCACTATGGTGCTCGCCGTGTTGCAAGCAATGACGACAATGTCGACTTGGTGTTCTTCGACTAATGAAGAGACCAGTTGGTTAACTCGTGAAATGAGTACAGCCTGATCGAGTTCACCATAAGGGTAAGCCTGATTATCGAATAAGTATAAGTAGTCTAGCTGGGGCAATAGGCGATGTATCTCTTGGAATACAGAAAGGCCACCAACACCGGAGTCAAAAACTAGGACTTTTTTCTTACTTGCTACTCGCACGAGCCTTACCTAAAGAACAGAAACGTTGCGATCATACTGCGTAGATTTGTTTTGGCAATGCTTTAGCATGGTATCTTTGATGGCTGAATCTATCTCCAGATTCTACATCTCGCTTCGTCAACTCGATATGTCCTTGAAAAGATGGCGAAGACGTGACCAATGTGTGAAATTCACCATTTTCCCCACAGGGATCAATTTGACTTGGTAATGACTCTATTAGGGCTTTGTCATACCAGCGACCACACCATTCTGGAGGGAGAACTCTTCCGTCGATGGTGATTAACATAGTTTGAATACCACGCTCTATGATTTCCATCGCTAGTTTTTCGCTGCTCTCCCCTAATAGAGGAAAGACGCATTCCCAGCCAACAGGTTCAATATAGCTGCGTCGGTAATCGGCAATGCCATTACAAAACATATCACCAAATGCGACAGCTTCTATGTTCAGACCACTACTTTGTAATGCATTAACGATGGTCGATTGATAAATGTCGTTACTTGGAAAGATTTCAGGTAGCTCGATAGTAATGAGCGGAAGCGCAAGTAAGTCTGCTTGCATTTGTACGACTTCAAGCGGAGTTGCTTGGAAAGGGACTTCTTTCCCTACGTAAGTCGTGTACAAACCGACAACTTGATAATTTGGATTCTCGTTAAGGCGCTCAAGCGTTAATGTCGAATCTTTACCACTGGACCAACTGATCACCACTCGCTTGGGTTTCTTCATTCGATTTTCCACCACAAAATATTAAAAACCGCCCGAAGGCGGTTTGTGCTCATTCACGATTAGAATTCGTAGCCAACGTTGAGATAGTACGCTCGCTCCGCAGCAGGGTAACCTTTTGCCATCTCATACTCTTCATCAAGTAGATTATCGATACGAGCGCTAATAGAGGTCGACTCATTCGGATAGTAAGTCACCGCCGTATCAACCAACGAGTAAGAAGAAAGCGTGATATCTTGTGAAGGCCAAGTGCTGTAATCCACATCTGGACGCTTACCGACGTACTGATAGCTAACCGACCAATCCACTTTATCGAAGCTCACTAAAGCATTCCACTTATACATTTCTTTAGCGCGGCGCTGCAACTGATGCCCTTTATCGTCTTCTGCATCTTTATAATCTGCACTCAACTGGTGCTGCACAATCCCTGTGTCAAACTCAGCAACAAGCTCCACACCTTGGATATGTGTTTCACCATCGACATTCAAATATTTGTATGTGGTTGGATGGTAATCGATAAGATTCGTGATTTTATAGTCATAACCCGTTACGGACCAAAAAACGCCTTGGACATCACCGCTGAATGCTAGCTCCCAAGCATCTGACTCTTCCGGCTTAAGATCTTTCTCACCGTATGTTGGATCATACTGTTGATATAGGTTTGGAGCCTTAAACGCAGTACCAAAAGAAGCTTTAACCCCAAACTCTGGCACAAACTGGTAACCAGCCGCTAAGCTGTAAGTGAACTCACTACCGTATTCTTCGTTATCATCAAGGCGAGCACTGCCCTCAAGCATTGCTTTATCAATACTGGTGGTTGCCATACCGAACAGAGCGCCATTGGTACGATCAAACGTTTTATTCGCACTCTTGTCTTTATAAGACTCATTACGCCAGTCAATACCACCAGCAAACGTCGTATTGTTGTTTAGCAAGTAACTGTTGGTCCACTGGACATTTTGCTGCTCAAGTTCATCTTCAGTACCTGAGTGTTTGCCTTTTGCTTGCTCATAGTTCCAAGACTTCTGTTTCTGTGCTGTTACTTGTAGTTCTGACATCACATTATCAGACTGATACTTACCGCCCAGAGTGACAGAAAGATCGTCTTTTTCTGCTTCGTAGTAACCGCGACTGCCGTAGCTGCTGTCATATTGATAAACATTTTCGTAAGCACGCAGGTTACCAAATGCAGACCACTGGTCATTGAAGTTATGCACGTAACCTAGCAGACCATTCTTTGTATCAAAGCCATGGCGATCACCGTCATTAACTCCCGGTACAGGACGAACGTTATAACCATCATCACTTTCACTACCAAGCGCGATATTTAGCTGGCCGCTCTCTGTGACTTTAATACCAGATGCCACACTCAATTCCTGGTAATCTAAGCTGCCTAAACCCGCACTTAACTTCGTTCCTTCTTCGTCAGCACGCGCAATGGTGATGATATTGATCACGCCACCAATCGCTTCCGAGCCATAAAGTGACGCACGCGCACCACGCACGTACTCAATACGTTGAACGTAAGTAAGTGGGATTTGGTTAAAGTCCACAGCGCCCTTCGCTGCTCGTGCAAAACGTACGCCATCAACCAGTACTAAAACTTGGTCGGAACTGGTTCCACGAACAAATAAAGACGCTAACTGACCACGACCACCATTTTGTGAAACTTGAATCCCGGTAAGGCGACGCAATACATCTGGTAGGGTTTTCGCTTGAATGCGATCGATGTCTTGTCGAGTAACTACTTCGACATCTGCCAACGTACGGCTTTCGGCTTGCTCAAAACGGTTTGCCGTAACAACGATGGTTTGGTCAGTGGAGGTTTCTTGGGCCTGTAGATAAGAGACAGGTGAAAGCAGCGATGCCAAAGTGATCGCCAGTGCGGATTTTCTCATTGTATTGTCCTAAATCGCGTAATTCCTTCCGAGCCCTGTCATCATGACAGTCCAGTGCTGTGGCTCAGTTGTTGGCAGGTATTCGGACTCAAGAGCACGGGTTTACCGCCTACTTGCTCGACTTCCCACATAAACTAATGCAGTGTCTGATGAGCGTTCGTTCTCTTTTACCGCTGCGCGTCAGTTCTGGATTCACACCAGATTCCCATTTCAGCCATCTAGATTGCTAGATAGCACCAACTTGAGGCAAATATTATTCAGCTATTGATTATTTGTCCAGCCAATATTGCCCTTAGAAGTTGTAACGTCTTGATTGATTTTGCTTTCTACTCTGCCTGTACGCACTATCTTTAAATCAATTCCAGTACAAAACTGGACATCCTATTGAGATTGAATAAAATCTGCGCTCTTAAATTGAATGCACCATAAAAGGTAAGATCATGGCTACTCTTGATGTAAACCCACAACGCTACCAAGAACAACTGGCTGAAAAAGTCGAACGTCTCACTGATATGTTCGCGCCATACAACGTGCCAGAACTGGAAGTGTTTGAATCACCAGAGCAGCACTACCGTATGCGTGCTGAGTTCCGTGTTTGGCATGAAGGCGAAGATCTTTACTACATCATGTTCAACCAAGAAACTCGTGAGAAATACCGTGTTGACCAATTCCCTGCAGCAAGCCGTCTGATCAACGACCTGATGCCGCTATTGGTTGAAGCGATGAAAGACAACGACTCACTACGTCGTAAACTGTTCCAGGTGGATTTCCTGTCGACGCTAAGCGGTGAGATTCTGGTTTCACTCCTTTACCATCGCCAACTTGATGAAGAGTGGATTGAAAACGCGAAAGCCCTTAAACAGCGTTTAAATGATGAAGGCTTCAATCTAAACATCATTGGTCGTGCTCGTAAGATGAAGATTGTCCTAGACCGCGACTACGTGATCGAGAAGCTCGATGTAAATGGTCAAAGCTACATCTACCAACAAGTAGAGAACAGCTTCACTCAGCCGAACGGCAAAGTCGCAGAGAAGATGCTGGAATGGGCGGTCGACTGTACCCAAGAAAGCACTGGTGACCTACTAGAACTTTACTGTGGTAACGGTAACTTCTCGCTGGCGTTGGCACAGAATTTCGACCGCGTTCTTGCAACTGAGCTAGCGAAGCCATCGGTTGTATCTGCACAGTACAACATCGCCGCCAATAAGATTGATAACGTACAAATCTTACGTCTATCAGCCGAGGAATTTACTCAAGCGATCGAAGGTAAGCGTGAATTCCGTCGTCTACAAGATGCAGGTGTAGATCTGAAGAGCTACAACTGCAATACGATTTTTGTCGACCCACCACGTGCTGGGATGGATGTCGATACTTGTAAGATGGTGCAAGGTTACGAGCGCATCATGTACATCTCTTGTAACCCTGAGACTCTAAAAGAGAACTTGGACATTCTATGCGAAACACACAACGTGACGCGTTTTGCTCTGTTTGACCAATTCCCTTATACCCACCACATGGAAGCGGGTGTGCTTTTGGAACGCAAAGTGTAACCCACGGCGTCAAATACAAAAAAAGCGAGCTCAATGGCTCGCTTTTTAATTTGATTCGTTTTGCTTATTCCGCAGAAGTCTTCTTGCTGACAAAACCTAACTTCTTACCAATCCATGCGAGTAAAATCATTGAAACCATGATCGCAAAGAAGTTTGAGCCTGCTTCTGGGTATTGCGCTTTAATAAACGCAGAGTGACCAAACGCACCTACGAAGAAACACGCCAAGCCAACTAATGGGATATCTTCTGATACCGGATTATTTAGGTACTCTTGGTAAAGAGCTTGTACAGCCAGTACGAGTGCAATCAATGGGAAGATTGAAAAAGACACTTCACTCATGGTCAACCATGACAACAAAGCATCACCACACATACCTGCAACCAGTGCCAAAATCAGCGTTTTCTTTTCAGATTTATTTCCATTCGACATTATTCTATCCCGCCTTTTAATCGGTTACGTTCACGTTCTTTGCGATACCAATAGGCCCCTTTGGCTATCATTCGCAATTGCATGATCAATCGCTCGGCGAGTTCATCGCGCTCACGTCGATCTAAATCTAAAGCTTCAGCCCCCGAACTGAAAACCAAAGTCACAGACGCTTCTGCTTGAGTATACGCCTCTTCTCTGGTCACGCCGGTGCTCATTAAATACTCGGTTAATTCTGCCGCAAAATGCTGGATTTCTCGAGCAACAGCGGTACGAAATTCAGCAGAAGTGCCGGAGCGCTCACGCAACAACAAACGAAAAACGTTCGGACTACTTTCAATGAATTCCATAAAGGTTTCGACCGAGGTACGAATTACGCTACCTTCTTTCACAATACGTTGACGCGCCTGACGCATCAGTTGACGTAGTAGCAAACCGCCTTCATCAACCATGGTTAAGCCTAGCTCATCCATATCTTTGAAGTGGCGGTAAAAAGAAGTCGGTGCAATCCCTGCCTCTCGGGCGACTTCTCGCAAGCTAAGGCTGGAAAAGCTGCGATCCGCACTTAATTGACTAAATGCCGCATCGATCAATGATCGACGTGTCTTCTCTTTTTGCTGTGCGCGGATTCCCATCGATTTCATTCTTAACTTGCTCTTTTTCTGTAGGGTACAAGAGCCTCAATATAACGCAATTTGCTCCTACGGAGAAAGATATGTTGCTTCGCTCGCTCTGAGCCCCGAGAACGTTACTATTGGCATGCATCCAATTGCAATGTTCTCGATGCAATTTATAGACATACAACATACCAAATCACCCTTTTGGTCGATTCTGCGTGATCACTTCCACTCTCTAACAGGCATGACGTGTACCAATAGAGTAAATGAGTTAAAATCGCGCTAAAGCAATGTTAAGCAAATATAACAAGGAAGGCATCATGGCGCATGTTAATCACTATGACGTGATCGTAATCGGTAGTGGCCCTGGCGGAGAAGGGGCTGCAATGGGATTAACCAAAGCGGGACTGAATGTTGCCATTGTCGAGAAAGAAAGCAGTGTCGGCGGCGGTTGTACTCACTGGGGTACTATTCCATCAAAAGCACTGCGTCATGCCGTTAGCCGCATCATCGAATTTAATAGCAACCCGCTATTTTGTCGAAACAACACCAGCGTTCATGCAACATTTTCTGACATTTTAGGTCATGCTAAATCGGTCATTGATAAGCAAACTCGACTTCGTCAGGGCTTTTATGACCGTAACTCATGCACACTTTTGTTCGGAACCGCGCGATTTATCGATAACTACTCAATTGCAGTGATGCAAAGCGACGGTACAGAAGAAATCTATTCAGCGGATAAGTTTGTCATCGCGACGGGTTCTCGTCCGTATCAGCCTGACGACGTAGATTTCTTGCATGAGCGCATCTACGACAGTGATTCCATTTTGAGCCTGAAACACGATCCTCGCCATATCATCATTTACGGTGCGGGCGTTATCGGTTGTGAATACGCTTCTATCTTCCGCGGACTTGGAGTGAAAACCGACCTTATCAATACCCGAGACCGCTTGTTGGAGTTTTTGGATAACGAAGTGTCGGATGCGCTGTCTTACCACTTCTGGAACAGCGGTGTGGTAATTCGTAATGATGAGACCTATGAAAAAATCGAAGGCACAGAAGATGGCGTGATTATTCACCTACAATCTGGCAAGAAGATGAAGGCGGACTGCTTGTTGTATGCGAATGGTCGAACAGGTAACACCGATAAGTTGAATTTGGGTGCTGTGGGTCTGGAAGCGGACTCTCGCGGACAACTAAAAGTAAACCGTAACTACCAAACCGATATTGAGCACATTTACGCTGTAGGCGATGTCATCGGTTACCCTAGCCTTGCAAGCGCCGCTTATGACCAAGGGCGATTTGTCGCACAAGCCATTACGAAAGGTCAGGCAGAAAACTATCTGATTGATGATATTCCAACGGGTATCTACACCATCCCAGAGATTAGCTCTGTGGGTAAAACCGAGCAAGAGCTAACAGCTGCGAAAGTACCGTATGAAGTAGGACGCTCTTCGTTCAAGCATCTAGCTCGTGCACAGATCGCAGGAAAAGACATCGGTAGCTTGAAGATATTGTTCCATCGTGAAACCAAAGAAATTTTAGGGATTCACTGTTTTGGCGAACGTGCCGCGGAAATTATCCACATCGGTCAAGCCATTATGGAGCAAAAAGGCTCAGCGAATACCATCGAGTATTTCGTCAATACCACCTTCAACTATCCAACAATGGCCGAAGCGTATCGTGTCGCTGCGTTGAATGGTTTGAACCGCTTGTTCTAATCGATGCTTCTTGATAGCAGACAGAAAAACAGCAGGCTTGGACCTGCTGTTTTTATATCAACATTGTGCTAGGAAGGTATCCTTGTGCCATTGGTAGAGGAAGATAACCCCTAAACCAATACCCCGCATCAACATAAAGCTCGTCATTGCAAACCACAGCGCGTGATTTTCCCACTCGGCGAATAAGTAAAAGACAACGAAGAAGCTGCTGGTCGCGACAAACATACTATTGCGCATGTCTTTGCCTTTGGTTGCACCGACAAAAATGCCATCCAATAGAAAGCACCACATCGACGCAAGTGGCATCACCACCAGCCAAGGTAGATACACCGCTGCTTGCTTTTGTACCGCCTCAATTGAAGTGATCATGGCGATCAACTGCGATCCCGCCAAACCAAAGAGCGCGGTCAGTCCTAAGCAAATAACCAAACTCCAAAAGAAAGTGCCGACAAGCGATGCACTCAATTGTTGCCTATCTTTGGCACCAATCGCCTTCCCGACCATGGCCTCCATTGCGTAAGCAAAGCCATCCATGCCATACGAGATAATCATCAGGAAGCTCATCAGAACCGCATTTGCAGCGACAACCTCATCACCAAAGCTCGCACCTTGGAACGTCATAAAGCTAAAAGCCGCTTGCAGACACAAAGAGCGCAAGAAAATATCGCGATTCAATTTCACGAAGCGCCCTAAACCGTGTTGAGTGCTGGCTAGCAACTTTTGAGGTGATGGTAATTGCCTCTCTCGCCAGGTTTTCCAAACACACATGAGACCAAAACCCATGCCTGAGTAGTCAGCAATCACCGATGCAAGCGCAGCGCCTTCTACTTTCCACCCCAAACCAATCACAAACAACAAATCGAGGGCAATATTAGTCACGTTGGTGATGATCACCATCCACATTGGTGCTTTGGAATTTTGCGTTCCGAGCAGCCACCCCAACAACACAAAGTTCATTAGCGCAGCGGGGGCACTCCACACACGGATAGAGAAATATTGCATACCGTAGTGTTTTACCTCTGCGCTGGCGTCACTCCAACCAAAGATCAAATCAGCTATCGGGGTATGGGCAATAAGGAAGACTAACGCAAACAGCAGCGCCATAAGTGAGCCTTGCATAAACACCAAGGCAAGTTGCTTTCGGTCTTCACCGCCATAGGACTGCGCCGCCAACCCTGTAGTCGACATACGCAAAAAACCAAGCAGCCAAAACGTCACGCTGATCATGGTGCTGCCCAACGCAACACCGCCCAGATACCAAGCGTGGTCTAGATGACCAATCACCGCAGCATCGACCAAACCGAGCAATGGAACAGTAATATTCGACAGCACCATAGGTATCGCTAAAGCTAAGACTTGGCGATGAACTTTTGGGTTAGATAAAGGAGAGAAGATTGAATTTGTCACAGGCACCTCATCAGTAAGATCGACGAGTGTACCTGAGCGCTTAACGACTAGCCAATTACCACTTGATGTGAACGAGGACTGGCGTGAGGCGATGCTTCAACATTGGAATCTTATTAAGCCAACGCTGCCAAGCTTTCCAACGAGAACAGAATCTATCGAATGGCGAGAAAGCTTTCGCCCATTGTGCCCATGGTAACCATTGCAATATCTGTGCTGCAGGCGCTTCAAAGCCATGAGCATAACGATCAGAGCCAAGCTTTTTCCCCCACTTGGTTTCCGTTAAATCTCCTGCCAGCACCATACACAGTTCAGCAGAAACAAAATGTCGACCCAAGGTTTGAATAAATTTCGCGACTTGACGCTCTGTGCAATCGAGCAGTGCCATTTCACATAAAATGAGTACCGGTGCTTGCTCTGGAATGGCTAACGTCTCTAGCCACGACATTTCATCCACACTGCCACAGCGATGTTCATAACGTTCATTTTTGTGGAACAAACGCTGACGCCATACCAAATTTTCCGTCACATCCAGCTCTATCCAATGGCAGCGTCCATTATCCAAACGATAAAAGCGGGTATCCAACCCCGCTCCAACATTGATTATCCAAGCATCGGGATACTGCTGTAAGAAGTGACTAACCTGCTGGTCACAAAGCTGAGTCAGCGTCACGTGCAGCAATTGCTTCTGCGCAATATCACCACTCAAACAGTCCGGCGCCATCTTACAGCTCAAACACGCTTTAGCAGCTATCGGATCGTACACCAAGCCATTGTCGACCATGCTTTCACGGCTACGCAATAACAGTGGCTTTAATAAATGGTTAGGAACTTGATGTTTAGACTGAGACATGGGCATTTCCTGCGCCAGAGAGAAAACATAGACATTAATAAAGATGATAATGAATATCAGTTACATTATCAAGCTTATAAATTGGTCAAAACAAACAAGGTCAAGATGATAAGAAAGCTTTTGGAGGAGGTAGAAAAAGAGAAAAGAAAAGAAGAGAAAAGACAAAACAGCCCAGATGAACTGGGCTGCTTAAATGCACTTACATCCAATCGGTATTACGAATAATACCAACGGCTAAGCCTTCTATCGTAAGGTGCTGAGACGTTAAGTCCACTTGAATTGGGGCAAACTCTTCATTCTCAGCATGCAGTAATATGGTTGAACCTTTGCGCTCCAAACGCTTCACAGTCACATCATCATCAACACGCGCAACGACAACTTGACCGTCTCTCACGTCTTGGGTTTTATGCACCGCGAGCAAATCGCCATCCATAATCCCGATGTCTTTCATACTCTCGCCATTTACACGAAGTAAGAAATCCGCTTGCGGTTTGAACATCGCAGGATCGACTTGGTAGTGCGCCTCTACGTGCTCTTGAGCCAAGATTGGCTCACCCGCTGCGACTTGACCAATCAAAGGCAAACCCTGCTCATCATTGGCAGCGTCTTCAAGCAGGATACGAATCCCACGAGAAGCGCCTGGAATAATTTCAATTGCTTGCTTACGAGCAAGCGCTTTTAGGTGTTCCTCTGCGGCATTCGCAGAGCGGAAGCCAAGCTCACGCGCAATCTCTGCACGAGTTGGTGGCATTCCGGTGTCATCGATTTTACTTTTAATCAAATCGAAGACTTGTTGTTGGCGTGGCGTTAACGGCTTCATGTCTCACCTGTCTTTTTATACAGTTAACTGTGAGTATATCCAGTAAATGCTCAAATGAAAACCCAATTGGTTGTTTTTTAATTTATTTGTGGAGAGCTTTCAGCTTACCGATTAAGTTCATTCTTTATTCGTTTAAAACACCGACTTTTCAGTTAATCAAGTCAAAGCAATAACTTAGGGGTTCGACTAATTTACAGCCAATAAAATTAAAAGGTTTGACCAGTTTCTGGTATCCTTGCAGCGCTTAAATTTTATCGCCTAGGCTTATTTCTATTGCCGTACTCATCTCTTTTTATAGAGAAGACATGCAAAGCGGAAACTGAAATAAGCCTAGGCCTGTTTGAATACCTATTGAGGCTGTGAACTTTATGTCTTCTGGACAATCATTTTCACGTTCATTACTAAAACTACCTTTATCGGTACTGGTAAAGGGCACCACAATCCCGTCGAACCCGATTGAAGATCTGAACATCGACCTAACTAAACCGATTGTATATGCCCTGCCGTTCCGCTCGAACGTGGATTTGCTGACACTGCAAAAACAAGCCATGAGCCTTGGTCTACCCGACCCGCTCAGCCCGCTGGAAATCAATGGCAAAACGCTGAACCGTTTCGTCTTTATCGCTGCGCGTCCAACTGTGATGAACAACGATAATGATGTCCCAACCGATTCTGTTTCTCTGTTCACTGACTTACTGGAACTGCACAAGCTGGATAGTGAGTTGGATGTTCAAATGATCCCTGCAACCGTGCTTTGGGGTCGTAAGCCAGGTAAAGAAGAGAACCAAAAGCCTTACCTTCAACCGATGAATGGTCCGCAAAAAGCCAAAGCAGTAATGGCGGCGGGACGCGACTGCTTAGTTCGCTTTAGTCCCGTGGTATCTCTGCGTTATATGGCAGACTCTCACGGTACCGACAGCGCAATTGCGCACAAACTGGCTCGCGTGGCGCGTATCCACTTCTCACGCCAGAAACTGGCTGCTTCAGGCCCAAACCTGCCACAACGCCAAGTGTTGTTTGCTCGTTTACTAAAATCTCCAGCTATTGAACTGGCGATTGCTGACGAAGCCAAGATCAAAAACATCTCGATTGATAAGGCACGTAAAGAAGCCCACGACATCATGGATGAAATCGCCGCCGACTTCTCCTACAGTCTAGTGAAAAACGGCGACCGCATCCTGAGTTGGTTATGGACAAAACTATACCAAGGTTTGCACATCAATAACGCCTCGACTGTGCGTCGTTTAGCGCAAGACGGCCACGAAATTGTGTACGTTCCTTGTCACCGTAGTCACATGGACTACCTGCTTTTGTCTTATGTTTTATACCATGAAGGCATGGTACCTCCGCACATTGCGGCAGGCATTAACTTGAACTTCTTCCCGGCCGGTCCTCTTTTCCGTCGTGGTGGGGCGTTCTTTATTCGTCGTAGTTTTAAAGGCAACAAACTGTACTCAACCATTTTCCGTGAGTATCTAGCTGAGCTGTTTGCCAAAGGCTATTCAGTCGAGTACTTCAGTGAGGGTGGTCGTTCACGTACAGGTCGCTTACTGCAAGCGAAAACGGGTATGCTGGCTATGACCATCCAAGCAATGCTACGTGGTCTAAACCGCCCAGTAACACTAGTGCCGGTCTACATCGGTTACGAGCACGTAATGGAAGTAGGCACTTACGCGAAAGAGCTGCGTGGCAAACGCAAAGAGAAAGAAAACGCAGGGCTTGTACTGCGTACTCTGCGTAAACTGCGTAACTTTGGTTTGGGCTATGTGAACTTCGGTGAGCCAATTCAGCTCAACCAATACTTGAACGAGCATGCTCCTGAGTGGACGAAAGACATCGACAGCATGGGTGGTAACAAACCACAATGGATGAATCCTGTGGTGAACGACCTCGCTAATAAGATGATGACGCACATCAATGATGCGGCGGCGGCAAACGCGTTGACCTTGTGTGCAACCGCACTGCTTGCTTCTCGTCAACGTGCACTTTCTCGTGACTCGCTGATCAATCAGATCGAGTGTTACTTAAAGCTACTCAAAAATAATCCGTACTCAAGCACCTCCACTATCCCTACCGAAAGTGCTGAGGAGTTGGTCGATCATGCAATTTCGCTTGATAAGTTCGTGATTGAAACCGATAGCATGGGTGACATCATTTCGCTGGACCGTAGCCAATCCATCCTGATGACTTACTATCGCAACAACATCATTCACTTGTTCGCTCTGCCGTCATTAATTGCCCAAATGCTCATTCGTCAGCGCAACCTTTCGGTAGCCAAGATTCAAGCGAATGTCGCGCAAATCTACCCATTTTTGAAGAAAGAGCTGTTCTTAAGCTACCAAGAAGACGAGTTGGATGAATTGGTCGTTAAAACACTGCATGAATTTGCCGATCAGAAAATGATTAGTCTGGATGGTGATAAGCTGGAAATCAATCAGTCGAACAACCAGCCTTTGGTTCTGTTAGGTCGCACGATAACTGAAACGCTGCAACGCTACTCTATCGCGATGAACTTGCTTGTTGCTTACCCTGAACTGGGTAAATCGGACCTAGAGCAGAAGAGCCAAGATATTGCTCAGCGCCTAGGGCGTTTGCACGGTATTAATGCGCCAGAATTCTTCGATAAAGGTGTGTTTACCGCGATGTTCAATACGCTCAAACAGCAAAAATACCTCGATAACGATGGTAACTGTGACACGAAGAAAACGCAGCAATTTGCACGGCTACTGTTCACTCTGCTTTATCCAGAAGTGAAACTGACGATCGAAGAGAGTATTCACCAACTTCAGTCGTAACCGTTTTATCTTCTTTCAATAAGAAAAAAGGCATCCAATCGGATGCCTTTTTCTATTTCTTCGCTTACCAAAATGCGACCAGTAACCCTATCGCTATCACCATGCCAACATAATTGTTGTTAAGGAAAGCCTTAAAGCACAACTCACGCTCACGGTGACGAATTAAGTGCTGCTGATAAACAAACAACGACGCTGCAATCAAAAGGGTCCAGTAGTAACTTTGTCCCAATTGATAGAACTGCCCTAACCAAACCAACATCGCGAGTGTAATCAGTTGCAACACACCAATAATAAGCTTGTCATGACGACCAAACAGAATTGCCGTCGATTTAATGCCAATCTTTAGATCATCATCTCGGTCTACCATCGCATATTGAGTGTCGTACGCAATGGTCCACAAAGCGTTAATGAGGAACAAAAACCAAACAATCAATGGTAATTCCCCAGTTTGTGCAGCCCACGCCATTGGAATCGCCCAGCTAAAAGCCAAGCCTAAAAATAGCTGTGGAATATGAGTGTAACGCTTCATAAATGGATAGATGAACGCCAACACAATACCAGCGAAGGATAGCTGAATCGTCAGCGGGTTCATGGTCAGCACTAACAAAAACGAGCTGATACCCAAAACCAAAAATAATCCAATCGCTTCTTTTGCTGTCACTTTCCCTGATGGCAGTGGACGTTGCTTAGTACGCTTTACATGGCCGTCGACTTTGCGATCTGCAAAATCATTAATCACGCACCCCGCACTACGCATTAGGAATACACCCAATACAAACACGATAAATACATCCCAACTCGGCATCCCTTGGGCTGAGATAATTAGCGCCCAAATCGTTGGCCACATCAGTAACAGTGAACCAATCGGGCGATCCATGCGCATCAGTTGCCAATATGCTTTGGCTTTTTCTGCGGACATTTACACTGTCTCCTTAGCGTAAACTGGTGAATTAGATAAGAATAACTCGGCGACTAGCATCGGTTTGTGATTCATCCACAACCTTGAGCGTCGCGCTAACAAACGTCCTTCTGGTACGGCTACCCATCCCATTTGTAAAGAGTCTCGCTCAACGTTATCTGCGCTGAACACTGTTAATCCTAATGGGATATCCCCTTGTTGAGCCAAATCATACTGCTGATCAACTAAGGTTGAGCGAGGAATCAATGTCCGCCCAATAACCCAGTTATTATTGTCACCGCACAAAATTACCTCTCTCAGTAAGCAATCTTGTTCGGACAATAACTGGCTTTCGTCCTGTTTTAATGTCGCTGCAGTGACGATCTGATTTTGTAGCAATTCTACCGTTAACGCTTGGCAGTGCTGTTTTAAACGACGTGACAAAGACCCTTGCTCTTCAAGCCAATGCTTGGCAAATTCATTTGGAAATTCGAATTCTTCGGGGTTTTGCCACTCTACTTCCAATAAAGAAGCAAGATAGAGTGATGTTGGCTGATTCATACTAGTATTCAATTGGAGGCTTTATGCGTACAATAAAGCAACAACTTACCGTCCATAGTAATGTATGTAACCGTAAGTTCCGTTATTTGTTATAGACGGCCCATTGTATCAAGACTGAAGCGATTCGAATATCGCGATCCAGAGAAAGAAAAGTTAGAAATATGTACAAACGTTATATAGCCCAAATTATTTTTGCGTTAACCATACTATTCGCCGCACCAAGTTGGGCTGAAACGGAAGAAGCTGGACCTAAGTTGGCATACTTTACCCTAGAGCCTGATCTCACTACTAACTTTTACACCAAAGGCAAAAAGTTAGGTTATGTGCAAGTGCGCATCGACATCATGGTAATGAGTCAACAAGATTTATCAGTTGTTGAGCATCACCAACCTTTGATTCGCGATGCAGTGATTGAATTATTGGGTAAGCAAACAGAAGATACGATTAAGTCCCTTTCTGGCCGAGAAGATCTGCGCAAAACTTTAGTGACGACCCTCAACGAAACGCTTTTGCCTGAAACAGGTAAAACCATCATTGCCGATTTGTTGTTTACAAAATACCTTTATCAATAAACCCAAATTCGTTTTGAACATAAAAAAAGACCGCTCTTGAGCGGTCTTTTCATTTCATCTGCTTTAAGCTTGCTGTTGGTATTTCATCTTGCCAGAATCAAACAACGCAATCGCCATCCCCGACAGTAGCCCAACTAAGTGAGCGGTGTTTGCAATCGCCATAAATGGCTGCACAAAACCAAGAACTAACCATACCAACATAAAGACGATGATTGGCTTAGGTAGCGTAAGGCCTAAATGTGGCAAGCGGTAACCTAATATCCACAAATAACCAAGCAGTGCATAGACCACGCCAGACAAGCCACCGAAGTTAGCCCCTTCAACATAGAACTGGCCTGCCCCTGAAAGCGCTGCCGACACCACAAAGAGTTGCAATAGCTTACCGGAACCGAGACGACGTTCGATGTCGCCCCCCAACTGCCACCACCATAGTAAGTTAAACACGATGTGAGTTACTGAAAAGTGCAGTAACGCATGACTTAGCCATCGCCACACTTGCCATTGTTGCCCCTCAAAAGCCGGGAAGTGCAACAACTTAAACACGCCATTGCCAAAGCCAAACATTTGTAACAAGTAGATGATGATACAGACTGTCATGATCAGCAAAGTCATGGGGCCAGCTTTCGCTTTGACCATGCTTATGATACTCGGGCTGGAATAATGAAATGTGCTCTTACGAGTATCGGCAACGTCCCACGAGGCGGCGCTGTATTTTGAATCAGACGGGTTAGCAAGGAACAGCTTAAGTTCGGCTTCCGCTTCTATTTCATGCTGGCTATCAGTCAGCCACAGCGCAAATTGCCCATCCCCTTCATGCATCATTTCGATGTCAATTTGGCGAGAGGCCATATAATCAATAAAGGCTTGCGCCATACGTGGATTATTTAACGTTACCAATCTCTTCATTAACTTCTCACTATCGGTAGTTCTGCTCGATGCCAGGCTTCAAAGCCACCATCTACACTGTACACCTGTTCAAAGCCTTGGTTAACCAAATATTGCGCCGCACCTTGGCTACTAATACCGTGGTAACACATCACTAGAATAGGTTGTTCGAACTCCACTTCATCCATAAACGCAACGATCGTATCGTTAGTTAAATGATACGCGGACTCCGCATGCGCAACGGCAAACGATTGAGGGTCACGGATATCTACAAGCTTCGCATCACCCTGCTCGAGCAGCGCTTGCGCACCTTGTACATCGATATGCTTAAACTGATCCATTTACTTTCTCATTGTCTTATTAATATACCCAAGCAACCTCGAACCTAACGTACTAATCAGCACCCGTGGTACAGCATAAAATCCATATTTGAAGCTGCTTGGGTATACTGCCGCTATTGTAACCTATCCAACAGCAAACTTAGACACATGGATAATCAGGGTTTTCAAAAGTGTACACATTCCAACCATTTGTGGATAAAGCTGTGAATTGCGTTGATAAAGTGTATTTGGATCTTTTGATCCACAATATGTAGTGATGATCCTGATCTAACTGTGTGTATATCTATAACTATCCCCAGATGGAAAAGTGCTTGAATCCCTTGTTTTGTCCGGGTTTCGAACAGTTGATAAATAATTACTTCACAGAGTTATACACAGGTAGCACATAAAATCCGGATCGCAAACGCTATCGATTTTCGATCGACAATAAAAAAGCCGAGATCACATGATCTCGGCTTTCTATGAAAATCTTACTTTCAATTAGCAGTGGAAATTAAAATTCACCCACGGCCAATTTTAGTTTCTTCATTGCATTTTTTTCTAGCTGGCGAATACGCTCGGCGGAAACACCGAACTCATCAGCTAAGTCTTGCAATGTTGCTTTCTCATCATCTAACCAACGAGAACGCACGATGCGCTGACTACGCTCATCCAAACTCGCTAATGCATGACCCAAGCGATTGTTGGTGTGCATTTCCCAGTTGGCGGCTTCAATATTGTCGGCCACATCAGACGATTTGTCTTCTAGGTATAGCATCGGCGCTGTGTAAGCGTTTGAGCTGTCGTCTTCATCAGTTGGCATATCAAAGGTTGAATCCACCGCCGCTAAGCGTGATTCCATCTCGCGAACTTCAGAAGGCTCAACACCTAACTCGCGCGCAACGGTTTCCACTTCACCGTTGTTAAACCAACCCAAGCGCTTTTTCGACTTACGCAGGTTGAAGAACAATTTACGTTGCGCTTTAGTGGTCGCAATTTTCACGATACGCCAGTTACGTAGCACGTATTCGTGGATCTCTGCTTTGATCCAGTGGACAGCAAAAGAAACCAAGCGAACCCCTACTTCTGGGTTAAAACGCTTAACGGCTTTCATTAGACCGATGTTACCCTCTTGCACAAGATCCGCCATTGGCAAACCGTAGCCAGAGTAACCACGAGCAACGTGAACAACGAATCGTAGGTGCGAAAGAATTAGACCTTTTGCAGCCTCAATCTCACCTTTATAGTGTAATCGTTCTGCCAGCTCACGCTCTTCGTCTGCAGTCAGCATTGGGTAGCTGTTTACTGAGCGAATATAGCTATCAAGGCTATCTTGCGTGACTAGAGCCATCGGATACGCTTCTTTTGTCATTCAATTCCTCATCAATCTCTGATCTGGAGCATTACATTGCAATTTAGCTTCGATATCTTGAACTCAAAATGAACAAGTTTCAAGAAGGGGAAGCAATTATCCATAAACATTTGGTCTAAGCAAGGGTTCAAAATTAGCTAGTGCTAATGAAATCCAAGTAATAAGACCGCCATCACTTAAACTGGTTCAATTTCTTTTAAATGTCGTTGCGCAGAAAAGCGCGCCGCAATACATCCCAAAAGACTCCCAATGATGATTAGTAACAAAGATTCATCCCAACTTAGACCAATCAGGCGGAACTGGCTATCGTACAACGCAGCAAGGTCTTCCACCGCACTATTCATGACAATGGTCACTAAAGCCGTTACCAACCACGCAATAGTGGCACCTAACACGCCAAACCACATACCTGTGTACAAGTAAGGGCGCAGAATGAAACTGTCCGTCGCACCGATCAGTTTCATGGTTTGAATCTCTTCTTTATTCGCCAGCACATTAAATCGCAATGTATTGCCAACGATTAAAAATACCGCACCGAGCATCAGCACTGTCAGGGTAATGACAATAATACTCGCGAGAGTTTTGATGGCATCAAGACGCGCTAGCCAGTCTTCGTCAAGTCTCACGTCGGTCACATCTTGTTGCTCTCGAACGTCTTTGGCTAATGACTGAATATCACTTTTTAGCTCCGAATCTGGCGTAATCACCAACACACCAGGTAGCGCATAGCCACTTAAGAGGCTGATAGCTTGGTCGAACCCTGCATATTGGCTTAAATCAGATAGACCTTGTTGCGGTGAAATATACTCTACCTCTTTTACCAAAGGCCAAGTTTCAATTTGATCTTTGAGAACCATCACTCGCGCATCCGGCATACCTTCAACTAAGTAAGCACTAACTTGTGAAGGAGAAGCGACATCTTCCGCTGCCCCCGCAACGTTTTTCCCCAATAGATACAAACAAGCTGGCATGGCAAGTGCCATGGAGATGACCGCTAGGGTCAGAATGTTGCCTAGTGGTCGTTGCCATAAGGCGCTAAAAGAGGATTTAGCTTGTTTTGCGTGGACAGAGAAAAAACCATCGGTATTCGCACGCTTGGCACTGCGGCCTTTCCCCTTCTTTTGGGAGTGCTTGTTACCTGCCATAGTCTTCTACCTCACTTAGGAAGCCTTGGTTCAATTCAAAATGACGATACTGTGGGCGAGTGTTTACTAACCCCACATCGTGCGTGGCAAGTAGGATAGTCACGCCCGCACGGTTAAATTCTTCGAATAGACGCAACACACGGTTGGATAATTCTGGGTCAAGGTTACCCGTAGGCTCATCAGCCACCAGCAACGTTGGTCGATTAACCACAGCACGGGCAATACCGACGCGCTGTTGCTCACCACCAGAAAGTTGACTAGGTAGACAACGAGCTTTATCGAGTAAGCCCGTTTTATCTAACGCCGCAGAAACACGGCGTTTGATTTCGTTTTCAGAAATCGATTCGATACGCATTGGCAGAGCGACATTGTCGTACACACTGCGATCCATCAATAGGCGATGATCTTGAAAAACAATCCCAATATTGCGGCGCAAAAAAGGGATGTCTTTGCTTGGAATACGCGTGATGTCGTGACCATTAAAATGGATTTTGCCATCGGTTGGTCGCTCTATCGCGCAGATCAATTTCAGCAAGGTACTTTTACCAGCCCCGGAATGTCCGCCTAAAAACGCCATTTCACCGCGCCTCAGGTGAAAATCGACTTTTTGCAGTGCTTGTCGACCACCTCGGTAAGCTTTGCTTACTTGCTGAAATTTGATCACCGTTGATTTCCTCTAACTCTTTTTATTCTTCACGACTAAACAGTGCGTCAATAAACTCTTGAGTTTCAAATGGACGCAAGTCTTCGATACCTTCACCCACACCAATGTAACGAATTGGAATACCGAACTGATCAGCGATAGCGAAAATTACGCCGCCCTTGGCTGTACCATCCAGCTTAGTCAAAGTAATCCCGGTTAGAGGGGCAACATCACTGAAAAGTTTCGCTTGGCTAATGGCATTTTGTCCTGTACCTGCATCAAGCGTTAGCATGATCTCATGTGGTGCAGAGTCATCAATTTTCTTCATCACACGTACAATCTTACGCAGCTCTTCCATTAGGTTCGCTTTGTTCTGTAGACGACCTGCTGTATCAGCAATCACGACATCCACACCACGTGCTTTTGCCGCTTCAATCGCATCATAGATAACAGAGGCACTGTCTGCGCCAGTATGTTGAGCAATCACAGGAACATTATTACGCTCACCCCACACTTGTAGCTGCTCAACCGCTGCGGCACGGAAAGTATCTCCCGCTGCAAGCATCACTTTTTTGCCTTGAGTTTGGAACTGCTTCGCTAGCTTACCGATGGTCGTGGTTTTACCCACGCCATTTACACCCACCATCAAGATGACGTAAGGCGTTTTGTTGCTATCGATTTCTAGTGGCTGTTCGACTTTAGAAAGAATCTCAGCCATTTCTTCTTTCAACAAACCATAAAGGGCTTCGCCGTCTTTCAGATCGCCACGTGTGGCTTTTTCTGTCAGGTTGTTGATGATTTTTGTTGTGGTATTCATGCCCACATCAGCAATAAGCAGTTGCTCTTCTAGCTCTTCAAATAAGTCTTCATCGATTTTCTTACCGCTGAACAGACCGAAGAAGCCAGCACCAATATTTGCTTTTGTTCGGCTTAGGCTGCGTTTAAGACGAGCAAAAAAGCTTTCTGTTGGCTTTTCTTGTTCTTGAACACGAGGCGCGGCCGATACGACTTCTGGCTCTTCTGCTTCTGCTTCTGCTTCTGCTTCTGCTTCTGCTTCTGCTTCTGCTTCTGCTGGGGCAGCCTCTGATTGTTTCTCTTCTTCTTCAAGTTCTGGTGTTGCTTCCGCTTGCTCAGCAACCGCTTCGGTTTGCTGCTCTTCAGAAGGCGCTTCCACTGCTTCTTCTTTTACTGTTTCTTCAGTTTTTGGTTTTGGGCTTTGTTCTTCGTCACCAAAACCTAGCCACGAAAGTAATCCGCGCTTCTTTTTTTCCGTCATCTGGGGCTATCCTAGATTGTTCTTTTATCTATTAATGACTCTTTTTTGACAAGATTATTATCTGTCTAAAAAAGGCTAATGACAAAGTTCTGAAAACTTTCCGATTAGGTAATTCTAATCTTATTAGTGTTACACTCTGTCATCTTGAATATTCTGGGCTGTATCCAAGCTCCAAGCTCATTGCTTGGGCGATTAGATATAGTATCACTTTATTAGCGGTCAAAAAATCTATGGTAAGACGTCGCCAGCAAAACTCATCACAAAAAAAGCCAACAACGGGCTTTGTTCGCATTATTAGTGGCTTATGGAGAGGCAGAAAACTTCCTGTACACGATGCTGAAGGCTTACGCCCCACGACCGATCGCGTCAAAGAAACGCTGTTTAACTGGTTAGCTCAAGATGTACCACAGGCAAAATGTCTCGACTTGTTTGCTGGCTCTGGCGGCTTGGGATTTGAGTCAGCTTCGCGCCAAGCAGAGCAAGTGACCATGGTTGAGCTAAACCCACAAGCTTTCCAACAGTTACAAAAGAATGTTGCCTCTCTTAACGCGAACAACATCCAAGTGGTAAATACCGACGCACTGAGTTTTTTGAAGCAACCGGGTTCTGCTCATCATGTGGTGTTTATTGACCCACCGTTTCGCAAAGGCCTATTGGATGAGACCGTGGCTCTGCTAGAACAAAATGGCTGGCTCGCGGAAGATGCGATGATTTATATTGAAACAGAAAAAGAACTCAATATTGCCGACTTACCAGAAAACTGGCAATTACATCGAGAAAAAACAGCAGGCCAAGTGAGCTATCGTCTGTACGAACGTACCTCCGCATAACGCCTCGATTTAAAAGGATACTTAAATGAAAGCACTAATTATGCTGGCCAAAGCGGCTATCGCCTTTGTTTGGTTAGTATTAATCCTAAATATTTTTATGCCCTTTCCCGGCAATGCCGCGATTGCGCTATACATCATGACCGCTTTTTTGTTCATCATGCACGGTTTACAAATGGCCATCTTCATTGGTGCATTTGGCGACAAAATAAAAATGAGCAGTTGGGAAAAATATTCAATACTGATTTTTGGTATTTTTGCCCTACTCGATATTCGTCGTAAACACATGATGTAATCGCTCAGATACGAAAAAGCCGCTCTTGTGAGCGGCTTTTTTCTGCGTTTCGTTCGTCACCCAATGTAACTTTTTACACCATCTAAGAACATTTGAGTGGAGATCATCACCAGTAACAAGCCCATTAAGCGTTCTACCGCCTTCAAGCCACGTTCACCCAACAAGCGATTAAAGAAGCCATAAAACATCAGTATAAAAAATGTTGCGCCCCACGCAATTACGACTGATGCTGACATTTCCAACATTTTCTCTGGATGTTGCGAAGACAGTAAAAGCAAGGCTGCAATCACTGAAGGGCCCGCGATCATAGGAATGGCCATCGGAACAATAAAGGGCTCCTCGCCTGCTGCCAGTCCAGTGATGCTGCCAGCACTCGGGAAAATCATCTTAATCGCAATAATGAAGAGAATAATGCCACCTGAAATGCTGAGCGTTTCTGGCTGGACATGCAAAAAACTTAAGATGCTTTGTCCTGCAAACAGAAATAGCATCAAGATCAGTAAGGCAAACAGTAGTTCACGAATCAATACCTTACGACGACGCTTGGGATCGATATGTTTGAGAATAGACAACACAATCGGCAAGTTACCGAGAGGGTCCATGATTAGAAACAGCATGGTCGCTGCAGAAAGAATGTCCATATTCTGGCCTCACCTAAAAAATGGCGGCCAGTGTATAGCAAACTGACAACATGAGTATATGACTGAGGGCGAAAACACCATATTCACCCTCGATCTTAGCCGCCGTTTAGTGATTGCAAACTCGCGCCATATTGACCACAAACTTACCTTCAAGCTCACGAATTTTGTCGCGCTTGAGCAAAAATGCTAGTAATGCATCTAAGTCTAGATCATTCAGTTTACAGGTGTGAAAGCGAACGCTAGCGCCAAAGTGCTGTGTGAGGGCTTCGCGATCCATTGGCGTTTCTCTAAGTAGGTTTAGCAGCTCGTGAGCATGGATTTCACTCATTATTGACTCCAGTTATTAAGAACAATGCGTTCAGTTTACTGAAATCCTCAAGAGCTGCTTTGACTTAAATTAGTAAATGATTGAGGCAACAATGAGGGCATGAGCAAAAAAGTAACTGCCACTCACCCACAAATAGGCGTGTTTCATCGGTTTTCGATAACCGTGTATCGCGTATGCCAGCGCCGAATAGATCAGAACTAAGGTTCCGCTAAAGCCGATAGCATTGGCGTAACTCGGCACTTGTAACCAAACTTCACCGGCAGCCCAAGCAAGTTGAACCAGCATCATCCCCATGATCACAACGGGGAATACCAGAGAGTCGAGTTGAGGTAGCAACAAAAAGAACGCTACGATACTCGCTGCAAGCAGCAGGGCCAGCAGCCACCAGACAATCTCACCATTAAGCTGCACCCAAAATGACTTGCTGTAGCATACCTGGGCAACCAGATAAGCCGTAAAATAGATTAGCTTACGAGTTTTAAACGAGTGCAGCGTATCTGCCACCATAGACACAATCAGCCCACCCGCAATCCAGTAGGTATATGTTGCGGATGCACCTTGAGTTAACACCAACACAAGAAGAAGTAGCAGAGTAAAGATTTTAAACACGAGGGATTGTGTCGGGTTAGCTTGCTTTGCTCCCAACACGGAATACACACCTGATAGCCCTATCGCCAGCCAACTCCACATGCAGTATACACCTTTTACTTAAACTCGCCGCTAGTCTAGGTAGACCAGTTTTGATGTAAAGACGCAATCTACGAAAGTTGGATCTCGCTAGCGATTCGAAACATTTTGTAACCCTCAGCCTACGTAATAATAAAGCCGATGAGCCTGAATGATGCCACTAAACATTGGGGCCAAGCTTTGCTCATCAGCCGAACCCATCAAATCACACGACACAATAACCAACGCTTTCTAAAACTATTTAACTGAAAAACAGATAAGTGCTCCAGGTAAGCCGCTACTTCACAAACTGACGATTAAACCACCAGGATGTATGCAATGCAGGCAACAAGAATAAATAACAGACACAAAATAGAAAATAGTCTTAGTAGCGCCCTAAGAGAGGAAAAACTACTGATGACTAGGGGTAAAAACTAAGAAAACCGACCTTAATTCAGTAAAAAAAACATCAGACAAGAAAAGTAAGTCAATGATAAATAAAACCATAATTTCAATAACAGATAAAAGTGCGGACTTCATAAACCATAAAATCACTAAACACTTTTGAAGCCCATATTTTCTCATAAGGTAAGAAAATCTCACTCCATGCTTTCGATTTGACGATGCAACCTCATAGCACATTTTTTAATTTTCTCAATTTTTGAGAAATACAGACAAAATAAAGACCCAACATACCATTCGAAACAAAAAACAATTACAAAGCCAACACCACAAACCATTTAACATTATAAAATCAAACACTTAAAACCCAAAAGGATAAAAACAAAACAATGTGAACACTTTAAATACAGGACAAAAAACATAGTTTCATTAGTCAGAATCATGTAAAACCAGACAAGTTAAGTGTGGTTTTTGAAAAGATTAACGAGCATATGTTGATCAAACCCCAAAAACAGTGCTATATTAAATTCATCGAGTTCATCAAAGATTAAGGGGTAGTGTTATGATTTCATCTTCTCAAAAACAAGGGCTGGTTATGATTGCAGTGGTTGTGGGTTTAATGACACTGCCAATGATGTACTAACCCAATGATTTAAAATAAAAAAGGACGCAAATGCGTCCTTTTTTATTTATCTGTATAGCTCTACTGAATGTGCTTAGACAAAATATCCCAGTGCATATAGTAGAAACCAAGAGCGGCCAGCGTAATCAACGTCATTAGCAAAATTGCTGTACGCCAAATAAAGCGAGAGCTTCTTGGTGTCAGCTCTTTTTCACAAGCATCACATGCCGCCATAAAGCCTTTACGATCATCCAGCTTGTAATCGTCTTCGTGCACCACTTTGTTACGCACGGTTGCGATGAATCGAAGCTTTGCTATCACGTCATGCGGTAAACGTTCTTCACAACTATTAATAAGTTGGTGCAACCCTTTCCCTTCTGCATGGTACTGAGTACGCAAAAGTTTTTCGATCGTTCGGGTACGCATGACTACTTTTTCAATATCTGACATCGTAACCCTCCTTACCAGACCCTTCCTATGTTCATTATTTTTATTCTTCTATAAATTTAGAGCTTTTTCGAGCCGTTAAGTGCAATTTTACTTTCAATTTGTGCCCTTGAGCTCATATAGCCTAACAAGTGAAAGCCGCTTCGTTCAGCTTTAGTGACTTCGCTTGCAGATGAAGCGACGATTTCATCGTGCATCATTAAGATAAATCGTGAAGTGCGCCGAATAATCTCCATATCCCTTTCATTAGATTATGAATAAGCTACCTCAACTCATCGTTTCGTCAGCGAGTTCTGTAGAATGGGACCCGATAAAACATTGGAGGTTAATATGCCAATCTCACTTATTGTCGCCCTATTCGCCCTTATTGCCTTGGGCGCGTGGGTGTTTTTCCGTTTTTATAGTAAGCACTATGTGGGCGAAGACGCTCCAGAGCAAAGCGCGCAGGTAACGGTTTTAGATAAACAAGCGATAGACATACCAAACGCACCACCAGGTCAAGACGATCAAGAGTATTGGATTTACGTTCAACGTGGTTCTATCGGTCCAAAGCGTGAATTCCAAATTGGAGTGCATTACTACCATGCACTCAACCCTGGAGATAAGGGAACACTGACCTATCGCGGCAACAAGTTCCTTCACTTCGCTATCAAACGTTAAGGCAGTAACCAACGAGTCTTGGCAGAACGAGAAAAGAGATAGCTCATCGCCAAGGCTCCAGATCCACTTAGAACGATCCAGACTGGAATCACCCAAGCAGGATGTCCTGTGTACCAACCGAACTCTTTCATCGGCCATAAGAAAATAGGGTGAAGTAAGTAAATCCCCAAGCTGTGCTGACTGATCACACTGACCGCTTTTTGTACTTTTGGTGATAAGCCTTCACCAAAGTAACGCCCGATCATAAAAATCATCGAAGCCGCTAGAATCACATTCAGTGTTTTATAAGAGAGCCAGCGCCCAACCGTATACTTCTCCGCCTCTAAGCTATTTGTCACAACCATCGTAAAGGTCACTGCCAACGCCACGAGTCCTAGCCCAACAAATAAGGTCACCATAGAGCGATTCAAAGGTACCTTTTGAAATAAAACATACCCCAGTGGAAGGTAACCCATATAAAGCCACATCTGATTACTCCAAGGGCCATCAATCTTGAACAAGAACAGAGTGCTGGTGAAAAGCCAAAATGCGAGATAGGTATACAAGACGTTGTCATCCACGTTGCGTACCATCCATTGAAACAGCGGAATCACAAAATACAGTGGTATAAAGTAATAGAAAAAGCCGAGATGGTAATACGTTGCGTGGAATGGGCTATTGCTTAATACCTCTTTTACGGTTTCAAAATCAAAGCCTTGAGAAGTCCAGCCTGAAAGGTATGCATAAAACATCGACCAAATAAGAAATGGAACTAAAACTTTGCCCAAACGCCTTTTGATATAATACTTACCGTCAAATGGTCGAGTGTCACTGAGCATTAGCGCTCCGGTGATCAAAATAAAAACTGGCACTGCCCAGCGGGTTACGCTATTCACGCCTACCGCTGTCAGCCATTGGTCAAATGGAATCACTCCTAACTCATTTCGATACGGTGCCAAGACGTGAATGGCGATCACTGCTACCGCTGCGAAGCAGCGCAATAAATCAAAAAACAGAACCCTTTCTCTCATACCTTTCCCTACTTTGAGTCGCTTATCGTTTATAGCATAGGGTAAATCTCAACCAGTGAAATGGTTAACAATCTGTTTTTGCTTATTTTTAACTCAACAATGACCTACAACGGGGATTTCATCACCACTCTAATCACTTAACGAGAACCAAAAACCAAGCATCAGTATTCACTCTCGATGCCAAACCGACACAATCTGATTACAGCAAACGGCGCATAAGAAACAAAAATGGCTCCGATTTGGAGCCATTTATACCATCGACAGATAGCGATACTGGGGATAGTTACGCAGTAGCAACATTAGCTTTTGGCAACTTAATTGAAATCAGCGTCGTCATTGCCAAGAAAGCAAAAGAAACCCATAAGCACGCTGCAAGACCAGCCTCTTGGTAGATCCAACCCGATAATACCGTGCCAATCAAACGTCCCATCGCATTGGCCATGTAGTAAAAACCGACATCCAACGAGACGCCATCGCCTTTAGCGTAGCTCACTATCAAGTACGAGTGCAGCGAAGAGTTAATGGCAAACACAGCGCCAAAAATCATCAAACCTACCACAATCACCAATTCAGGCTGCCAACCGATTTGCACACCATAAGCAATACCAGCCGTAATTAACGCTAGGACTCCTGCCCACACCAATGCTGCACTACCATCAGGCACACGACCTTGCGCTTTGCCAGTAATACGCGGCGCAAAGCCTTGCACAAACCCATAAGCAATGACCCACGCTGCGAGAAAGCTACCAACCCACAAGTGATCCCAGCCAAACACGCTACCAAGATAAATAGGCAGAGCAACGACAAACCACACATCACGAGCACCAAACAAGAACATGCGTGCTGCGGATAAAATGTTTATCGATTCAGACTTGGAGAATATTTGGCGAAACTTAGGTTTACTCTTTGCTTTACCCATGTCCGCTTCTAGCCAGATCATGCTGCAAACAAACACTAATGTAAGTACACCCGCCATAATAAACATCGAGTTTTGAAAACCCACCCAAGACAGCAGCAAGCCACCAACAAAAAAGCCCGCTCCTTTGAGTGCATTCTTCGAGCCAGTCAAAATCGCTACCCATTTGTAGAGCGCACCTTGCTGTTCGTCTGGTACTAGCGTTTTAATCGCGCTCTTAGCACTCATTTTGTTCAGATCTTTGGCAATCCCCGACAGAGCTTGCGCTGCCATCACCCAAGGAATGGTCAGCCATGCATTTGGTACTGCGAGCATCAGCAACGCAAACACTTGCATCGCCAAACCAATGTTCATGGTTTTATTTAGGCCTAACCTTGCGCCCAACCAACCACCAACCAGGTTTGTCACCACACCAAAAAATTCATAGAAAAGAAACAGTGAGGCAATAGCTAACGTGGAATAACCTAAGTCATGAAAATAGAGCACCACCAGCATACGCAGTGCGCCATCGGTCACCGTAAAGTTCCAATAGTTAAACGTCACTAACATGTACTGACGAATACTTTTGCTTAATTGAGAAATCATATTGACCTCATATGTACAGCGATAGAAGCATTTAGATCATCATGTTCTAAATACTTCCTAACCTGTACAGCAACATTGACCAATACAATGTTGCTGTGATTTTCAAAAAATGCCCCAACATCAATAAAAAGCAAAATACACCTTAAAAACAATGTATTAGTTAATATTAATGGCTTTTTTTGTAAACAGTCGTATCCTGAAGAAGCTCGAATTTAGCTTTTGGATCATAATGAACCAAAAGCTATTTAAGCTGATCAAGCGTCTTGAGCCACGCGTTCGATGTACTCAACTTGCACAGGTTTTGTAAATGCACCAGGGCGCAATGCCTGTACTTCTCGCACGATATCTTCTAACTGCCATTCCTTTTCTAGGAGTAGGTGAGCAGCGAACAAACCTGTGCGCCCCGAACCACCCATGCAATGCATCGCAACTTTGCCACCTTGAGCAAGAATCGCGTGCAGTTCCGGACTGGCTTGTTGCCACTTCGTCGCAAATTCTTCATTTGGTGCGCAGTCGTCTTCAATCTCGATCTGGAACCATTTCATTCCCAGTTGCTGAGTGGCTTCACCCAATGCAGAGACATTCTTCGCAGCTAATTCACTATCATCTAATGCAGTAACGACCGCTTGAACACCCTGCTCTTTCAACTGTTCTAACGACGCATGCAAATCGACACCTTTCGTTCCTGGGCACGGTGTTAAGATTAAAGCACCGGAGTCCAAATCTAATTGCCATGTAGGATGAGACATTGTGACCCCCTTTTAAGCCAAACCAACGTTACGAACCAGCTCTGCTGTGCGCGTTGCATAACCCATTTCGTTATCGTACCAAGCGTAAATCTTAACCATACGAGAACCCACAACCATGGTTGATTGCGCATCAACGATGGTTGAACGTTGGTCGCCTTTATAATCGATAGAAACTAAAGGACGCTCTTCGAAGCCAAGGATGCCTTTCAAATCACCTTCAGATGCTTCTTTTAACAGTGCATTCACTTCTTCTGCCGTGGTATCACGCTTCACATCAAAAATGATGTCTGTTAACGATGCGTTTGCTAGAGGTACGCGAACCGCATGACCATTAATTTTGTCTTTTAATTCTGGGAAAATTTCGACAATCGCCTTCGCGCTACCCGTAGTGGTTGGGATAAGGCTCATGCCGCATGCTCTTGCACGGCGTAGATCTTTGTGTGGCGCATCCAAAATAGTTTGCGTATTCGTCAGGTCGTGAATGGTCGTAAAAGAAGATTGTTCGATACCCAATTTCTCATGAATGACTTTAACCACAGGTGCGATACAGTTAGTCGTACACGAAGCTGCTGTCACGATACGATGTTTTTCAGGGTCGAAAATATGGTCGTTCACGCCCACCACAATGTTCGCAATACCTTCTTCTTTCACAGGTGCGCTTACCACGACACGTTTCACGCCTTGCTCTAGGTATTTGTTTAGGAATGATGTTTTGCGATGTACGCCTGTCGCTTCAATCACAACATCACAATCAGACCAGTTCACCGCATCGATATCGCGTTGTTGAGTCGTGGCAACACGCTTGCCGTTGATGACGAGCTCACTGCCTTCGACCTGAACTCCATGATGCCAACGACCTTGCACTGAATCGAATTCTAATAAGTGACCAAGCGTAGCTGCGTCACCTGCGACATCGTTGATTAACACAAACTCCAATTCTGGCCAATCAAATGCCGCTCGCAGCGCTAAGCGACCAATTCGGCCAAAGCCATTAATTCCTACTTTAATTGTCATAGTTTTACCCTCTAATCTTCTACCTTGAATCTCTATTCGCTGTTAACAGCAAGCCTCACGACTTTTATCGTGTAAGCGTGTGATGTCGTCTTGGTATTCCTGCTTCAAACAGTTTGATGCCACTAAGTCTTCAATTAACTTTCGCATCCAACCTGGTAATTGCTGTGATAACTCGTAATACACCCATTGCCCTTGGCGTTTATCCACCAAGATGCCACTGGATCGTAACTGAGCAAGATGACGAGAAACTTTCGGCTGGCTCTCTTGTAGAGCAAACGCCAAATCGCCAACGCAAGTTTCACCTTCACGGGCCACGAGCATTAAACAACGTACGCGTGTTTCATCGGATAACAGCTTAAAAAACTGATGTGGAAGCATAATGAACATACCTATATATGGATATGCGTATATGTTTATTTAATTAAGATATATCGTCAAGAGGAAACCGTCCATCGTCATAAAAGTTTCACATCTAACGAACAGCTTGATTGTAAAGAGAGAGATTCAAAGAGATAAAAGATAAGACAAGAAATTATGCAGTCGCGATGCTTTGACTCCAGCGAGCCGCTTCACCTAAGGAGAGCTTCACTTCCTCTAAAGGCAACCCCAATTGCATCGTGATTTTTTCAACCCCTGACCAATCGGCACGCTCGTAGCACTCTTCGAGGGAAATAAGTGCACCATAAACCCCTTTGCGATGTAATAGCGCTTGTTGTACTGAATGACTAAGCGGTAACTGCCTAACTAAAGATTCCACCGAAAGATCCAGCAGCGCATCTAGAATCGACAGCAAACCAACCATGAAACCTTGCTCGTTGAGGTGAGAGAATGGCTGATAGCGCGACATCAATTGGCAAAATTGAGCTCGTTGCAATGAAAGGTGATACAGCTCTCGAGGCTTGTTACTGGAGATATACGATGCCACAACCAAAGAGACAAACTGCTTAAGGTTATCCTGGCCAAGATAAATCAATGCCTGACGAAAAGAGCTGATTTCGACAGCCAAATTCGGCGCTTGCGTATTTACAAAACGCAATAATTTATATGACAACGCGACATCTTGCGTAATGATGGACTCGATACGAGTAAAGTCAGGCTCAGGAGCACAAACTTCACGAAACAGTTGCAATGCCAACACTTGCTCAGGACTGACGTATTTAGTCTGCGAGACGAGTGGCTTGCTAAAAAAATAACCTTGGAAAAATTTAAAGCCAGCCGCTTTCGCTTGCTCAAACTCTTCTGCGGTTTCAACACGTTCTGCTAAAAAGTGGTATTTGACGCGTTTGGCAAGGTGTGTTTTGACCAGTTCACAGGCCTTTTCGAGCCCCATCGCCATAATGTCGAGCTTCACAATATGCACATATGGCAAAAAACGACGCCATTCTGGTGTTAGGGTGAAGTCATCCAAAGCGATCAAGTAACCTTCTCGATAAAACTCACGAATCGCATCAAGAAGCTCATCCGTAGGTTGGCACGTTTCCAACACTTCGATGACAATTTTGTTTTTCGGCAAACTGCGCGGCAAACGTCGCACCAAGCTTTGATGAGGAAAGTTAATAAAGCATCTTGAAGAGGCAATCACTGGGTTAGTACCCAGTGATAGGAAGTTTTCGACGATCAGTCGGTATGTCGCTCGATTTGAATCAATATGTGAAGGGTATGCGTTACTCTCCCCGTCTCGAAACAACAATTCATAACCCAGCGTCTGTCTTTTTCGGTTAAAGATCGGCTGGCGAGCGACATACGTTGTATTCATGCTAAAGAAGGACCTATAAATGGCTTATGACTTTGCAGCTGCTAATAATGCACCACAACCCATGAACATTGAACCGAATACTTTGTTTATTTTTCCCATGATTTTATCGGAGCGAATAAAGCGTCCCATTTGTGCTGCCAAGCTCGTGTAACCCAACATTACACACGCATCAATCACGACCGTAGTGACGCCAAGCACCAACAGTTGCGTGATTTGGTCTTTTGCCGGGTCAATAAACTGCGGAAACAACGCCACCAGAAAAACAATCGATTTAGGGTTGGTGAGGTTAATCAACACTGCCTTGTACAACAGCGCCGTGCCTGACATCTCGTTATGGTTTTCAGCTGCGACTAAGCTTGATGTATCGCGCCATTTCTGAATCCCCAGCCAAACCAGATAAGCGGCACCAACCCATTTAATGACAGAAAAGGCGGTTGCTGACTGCGCGACAAGCGCACCAATACCCGCCCCCACCAGCGCGATGTGGATAACTAAACCAATTTGTAAGCCAATAATGGCACCCAGTGATTTACGGGTACCGTAACTCAAACCATTACTGATTGAGTTCACCGTGCCAGAGCCCGGAGCCAAACTAAAAACGATTGCTGTTACTACATAAGCTAACCAGACATGGGTATCCATTGCATTTCCTCACTAATTCTTCGATGATACATCGCGTAAACAACGTATCTTCAGGTAATCAACTAATGGCGACTAACCATTCACCTTTGACTTATACTCAAGAGACATTATTTGAGCAAGCAATTGGTGGTCCGATCGCAGCACTTTGGCAAACTCGCCAAGAGGGCTTTGTTAAAGGGACTGAGAAAAAGAACATTTACTGGTGCAAGCTAACCAACCCAGAGCATAAAAAAGCCGTGCTCATCGTAAATGGACGCATTGAGTCTTCCTGGAAATACCAAGAGCTGTTTTACGATCTCTACCGCCAAGGTTTCGATGTCTATTCCTTTGACCACCGCGGTCAAGGTTTATCAGATCGTTTATTATCTGACTCAGATATGGGTCACGTCTATGACTTTACTGATTATATTGATGATATGGACATCGTCGTAAAAAAACACGACCTTAGCGAATATCAACAATGCTTCATCATCGCGCACTCTATGGGCGGCGCGATCGCCACACGTTACCTGCAAACTCACCCAGAACACCCTTTTACTGGTTTGATTCTAAGTGCGCCCATGTTTGGCATTAACCTGCCATGGTACCTATCACCAATAGCGATTCCGGTCACACAAATTATGTCAGCGGTATCGACTTTGCCACGCTATGCACCAGGACATCAGGCCTACTTCCCTAAGCCCTTTGAAGATAACCCACTTAGCCAAAGTTACGGCCGCTACCAATGGTTCCGAAACCTATATACGGAAAAACCGGAACTGCAAGTCGGTGGGCCAAGCACTCGCTGGGTTTGGCAAGGGCTCATGGCCGCTAAGCAGTGCTTTTTATTAACTCGCCAAGTCAAAATACCAGTCATCCTAATCCAAGCCGGAAACGATCGGATTGTTAGCAATCTCGCGCAAAAGCGTTTTATTGATAAATTGCGGAAAACCAACCCGCACGCGGAGCTGCTTTCTATCGAAGGCGCACAGCATGAAATCTTGTTCGAGACCGACAAGTATCGTAATCAAGCGCTCGATGCGATTTTCCGCTTTATGAATGACCCTAAATCGCCATCAAACGAACAAGCACAATAAGAACTCTAGGCGACCATTTCACGACTAAGATTAAAGAGGAAATGTCTACACATCGATTTACCCTCTTTTTCATCCTCATTTTGGCGTACACTGCTTGAACTTGGCTACTTTGACACTGTGTTTAACCACATAGTGCTACGAGCCCAAGTTCCCCCGCATTCGGAGCAGTACGATCTAGTCAGTCTGCTGTACTCCGTTTGCAATTCACCTGTTCCACACTATCCAAACCGTTTACGAGGACTTCATGAGCACATCGCTACCTTGCAAAGAGATCACCAAAATCGTTGCCTCTGATCTGGATGGCACGTTACTCGCACCTAACCATCAGCTCAGTGCTTACTCAAAAGAGACGCTAAAAGCGCTGCATGAAAAGGGTTATACCTTTGTCTTTGCAACCGGCCGTCACCACGTAGACGTTGCGAGCATCCGTCGCCAAGTTGGCATTCCAGCTTATATGATCACGTCGAATGGTGCCCGAGTGCATGACCAGGAAGATCAGCTAATGTACAGCGAGAATGTCCCTGCGGAACTGGTACAAGGCGTGATCGACACGATCAAACATGATCAAGAAATACTTATTCACATGTATCAAAATGATAGCTGGTTGATGAACAAGGATGATGAAACGTTACGTGACTTCCACGATGAATTCACTTACGTCTTATTTGATGAAGACCACGCCCCAACTGACGGTATTGCGAAAGTTTTCTTCACGCATCCAGGAGAAGACCACGAACGTTTGGTCGTATTTGAAAACAAACTACGTGAGCAGTTTGGTGATAAGCTGAATATCGCATTTTCAACGCCTTGGTGTTTGGAAGTAATGAGCGCTGGCGTGTCTAAAGGTCATGCTCTTGAAGCGGTAGCGAAAAAACTCGACCTCACGTTAGAAAACTGCGTAGCATTTGGTGATGGCATGAATGACGTAGAAATGCTGTCGATGGCAGGTAAAGGGCTAGTTATGGGTACATCACACGAAAAAGTGATGAAAGCTCTACCAAATAATGAAGTAATTGGCAGCAATGCAGAAGATGCGGTTGCACACTACCTACAAGAACACTTGCTGTAAGCTTCAATACTCCAAATAATGAAGGGCTGCACATTCGCAACCCTTCTCTTTTATCGCTGACTTGGCAGCTTCTCTTTGCCAAGAATCGCGTCCCATTCTTCTTCTGTCACGGGCATAATCGACAAGCGATTTCCACGTTTCACCAACGGCATGTTCTCAAGTTCTGGCATCGCTTTCATCACCGACAACGGAATCACTCGCGCCGTTTTACGTACAAACTCGACATCCACCATAATCCAACGCAGGTTGTCTGGGTCTGACTTTGGATCGTAATAATCGCTTTCGGGATCGAATTGGAAATGATCGGGATAGGCTTCTCTCACAACTTTAGCAATACCTGCCACGCCAACATGTTTACAAGAAGAGTGGTAAATCAGGACTAAATCGCCCACCTTCACTTGGTCACGCATCATATTGCGCGCCTGATAATTACGAACTCCCTCCCAACATGAAACCTTTTGGGTTCGAAGCGTGTCAATAGAAAAGGTATCTGGTTCAGTTTTAAATAACCAATATGCCATAATGCCATCCGATGCCGATTGAGTAACAATAATGAGGAAGATATAACATGAAGGCTTTGAAAAACCCAGTGGCGCTTGCCACCCTGCTGGTTCTGCAAGCATGTAGTTCACAGTCGCCACAATCTGGTGCCGCTGACCTAACCTCTCCACCAGCAACCTTAGATAAGCCTGAAACCATTCAACCTCAAACTTTTATGCTGCTCGGAAAAGTGATCGTCGGTCACGAGAGCCAATACATCATGCCTTGTGGCAGCGACAAGCAATATTGGTTGCAACTGTCACCACAGCAAATGCAACGAGCAATTCAGTTAAATAACGAGCCTTACCAGACCATGTATGGCGAGGTTATCGGCCACCTCAACCCACCGGGCATCGATGGGTTTTCTGCTGATTTCGATGCTAACTTTGTCGTGGAACAAGTGAACTTCCTCACAACGGAAAATCCAAACCGTTGTCAGCAACCAAACAAACCAACTCGCGTGTTTGGTAATGAGCCTTCTTGGTCGGCAAGCTTTGAGGCTAATGGACTAACATTCCAGCAAATCGGCAAACAAACCACAAAATTAGCGATTAAAAGCAGTCAGCTTCAACCTCGCCAGCGCACTTATCAACTGCAAGGTGGTGAGCTTCGCTTAACAGAAAACCTCTGCTCAGACACAATGAGCGATTCTTTGTATGGCTGGAAAGCAACACTAAAACATGATGGCGAGACGTATCAAGGTTGTGGTATGGCTGCAAACGTCGATGCAACGCTTGGCTGGGCTAATACCTATGTCGCGACCTCAACCCAATCACAAGGCTTTGAAGTACAAATGACCTTAAACCCAGACCACAGCGCCACAACAAAATACCGTTACGCCAATGGACAAGCACCATTAATCGAGCGTGGTTACTGGCAACAGTTAAGTCCGTCTCAGGTTCAAGTTGTCATGACGCATCATCAACAGCAAAGGCTAATGTCAGAGCGACTGTTTACTCGAGAAGGCAATCAGCTCAAAGCGACCAAAGAAAAAGTCGGTAACTTGGTCTACCCAATCGCCGATGGTGGTTTAGTCCTTTATCCTGCCACCGTTCGTGATGAAGGCATCATGCAACCAGCCGAAAAACGCACCAACAACCCCATCGGTAGTGCTGACGTACCTTCTAGTGCAGAGTTTGATTCAAAAGTAGATGCCGCGGTGCGCAACTACTTCTTTATCCATCAAACCAACCCCAACAATAACCAATACCGTTGGCTAACTTACGACCTAAACAGCGATGGTAACGAAGAGCTATTGGTACAGTTGGATTGGTGTGGTTCCGGTGGCTGTACATTGCTAATATTTGAACATCACGAAAAGGAATGGCGCTTTAATAGCCGCATTACACTAGTGCAAAGCCCGATTATGCTCGGCCAACAAACCTCTCATGGTTGGCGAGATCTGATTTTTAATGTCAGCGGTGGCGGAGCTAAAGCGGCTCAACATGTTATGCAATACACTGGGGTTAGCTACCCACTCAACCCAAGCATGGCGCCAACGGCAACGCCAAACCAAGTCAGTGGTGTGCGTCTGTTCTCTGATGGGATAAGCCCGGTGCGAGAAGGAGTTCGTCTTTAATGTCTCAACCGTGTCCAACCTGCGGTTTTCAATTCAATTGTATGTGCTCGCTGATGCCGAAACTTACCAGTGAGCACAACATCCTGCTGTTAATGCATCCGAATGAACTGAAGCGTGATACTAATACCGGCCAGCTACTAGAGCATTGCCAACTCAACATTGAGCGAGTAATCTGGGATCGCAAACAGCCACCAGCAGAATTACTCTCTCTATTAGCTGATCCGTCGCGGTATCCGGTGTTGCTCTTCCCCTGTGAAGAAAGTATCACACTCGAAGATGTGGTACTCCAAAGCCAGCAACAAACCAAAACTCCGCTGTTTATTATTTTGGATGCCACCTGGCAAGAGGCGCGCAAGATGATCAATAAGAGCCTTTGGTTAGAAGGTATCCCTACTATGGGATTGTCTGCGTCGGCGGACTCACAATATCAGCTGCGACGCAACCAACAACAAGGTAACTTGTGCACGTTTGAAGTCGCTGCACATTTGCTCGGGCAACTTGGAGAACAAAACAACCAACAACAAATGCAGCGCTTTTTTGCCCATTACCTCGCTCTGTTCCAAGCTGAAAAGAGTGGACACGCTCTTAAGCGTTAACCATTAAGCTCAGTAGAAGAACCAAACAAAAAACGCAGCCTACGCTGCGTTTTTTACGACAAGAAGTTTCACGTGAAACATCATTAAAACAGTCGAGTCGGCTCGCCAAGATAGTAACCCTGCAAATAATCCACCCCCATGTCTTGTGCAATGGTACACACCTCCTGATTGTGGACAAACTCCGCCACCGTCTCCGCGTTAAACACCTGGCACAAACGCACCAACTGGGAAGCGATCTTGCGCTGTTTTAAGTCTTTATCAATATCACGAATCAAGCTGCCATCGAGCTTTATGACTTCTGGCTCCAACTTTAGGATTTCATCGATATTCGAATAGCCGGCCCCAAAGTCATCAACAATGATACGCGCCCCTAAGCTTCTAAAATGACTGCACACTTCTATCATTCGGCCGTAGTCTTTGATCTGCTCAGATTCCAGCACTTCTAAACCAATTCGCCTTGGGTCATTTAGCTGGCTAATTTCATGCTCTAAAAGCATTAAAGTTTTATCACTGAGCAAATCTTGCGGCGATAAGTTTATAGAAAAGTCACCTTGCTTATCTCGCATATAATGCAACGTAGAATGAATCATATGCCGACTTAGTCGAGTGTAAAGATGCGTATCAGAGATAATTGGCAGAAAACGCCCTGGCGCAATCACCGTCCCATCGGCTTCCAGAATACGAACCAAACATTCTTGGCTTGCCAATTTGTGGCTACCCGCATGCACAATAGGTTGGCTATAAGTGATGATATTCTGTTTGAGAATGGCTCTACTGACGCAACTTAGCCATCCAAGTTGCTCTTTACGCACATCCTCACTGACTTCAATATCTTTCGCATTACAGATATGAGTATTACTGCGTACACCGGAGCGTCTCGCTTCGATGCCTTTGAGTAAGAGCTCATCCACTGAAGCGGATGGAAAATCTCGACGACTCACTAAGCCGCCGCATAGCGAGATAGAAAGATAATCTATTTCACGTAGACCAATTGGCTCAAAATTAGTTTGTTCTACCGCATCGGCAAAACGCGTAAAGTGCTGTTTGATGGTTTCGCTGCTTTGGTCAGCTTTAAATATGAATGCCCACTCACCAACCCCAATACTATAAAGCTGTAAAGCCGTTGGCATGCCAAAACGCTTTCGTAGTCGATTCGTAAAGTGCATTGAGAGATCTTTGAGTAATTGATCTCCCACTCGGTAGCCGTATTTTTCGTTGATATGACTAAAGTTAAGTAGCTTTAGAGTCAACAAATGCTCATCCAAATCGATGTTACTCAGCCGCTCTTGCAATGCGACCCGGTTTTGTAACCCCGTGCGACTGTCGCGTCGATAGCTTTCTTGTAACTTGCGCGTTTGGCGATCGAGTTGATATCCCATATGCGCGTTCATATGGTTGAGATCGCCGATCGCATTTCGAATCAAGCTAAACAGCGGTGAAATAGAGGAGCTAACGGGCGACTTAGGCAAGTTCAATGTTTGCACTTCGTCTCCCTCTCGCATCGCTAAATACGTCAGGCTGTGATGAAGAATTTCGGGCTGACCAATACCACCATGCAGTTCCCCCATACAGTAACTACCAAACGTCGTCGCAATATCTTTGAAGGCTTGGACTTCGTCGCTGCTGTCAATAAAGTCTAACCGTGACGCGCAGTTAAAAATCATCACGACTTCAGGTTGGTGCATGGCTAACTCAACCACACCATGCCGCACTTGCTCGAGCGTTAACGAGGGATGGTTATAGCAAAATTGCACTTCGTCACCAAGACACCAGGGCCTGTCGAAGCTCATACTGCCATCAGCGTGTAGCTCCGTTACCGTACAAACTTCCTTTCGCCCTAAGCTTTCTCGATACAATGGAAAGCTGAGCAGTTGACTCAGCGTCACGTCATGGCCATCCGCCAAGTAACGCTTGTATACGTCCAGCGCTTTCTTCTCACCTAAACAATACAAGCGCGTTCCTTTTGCATGAGTGACTTTGTGTGGCATGCCAATCGGGTTCCATTCCGAATACGCATCAGTCCATAGCTTCAAAGTATCACTGTGCAAAGCTACGGCAACCACAGCGTTATCGTAAACTCGGTTTTGATATAGCACCCAGCAGCCATCGTCAATACTCTGCGCCAACCCTCCAGAAATCACTACTTCTTCACTGGCGAAGGTTTGAAACAAGGGATAGTCACGTCGTTCAATTTGCACAGCAAAGCTGAGGATCACCTGTGAATTATGCTGCATTAGAAGAGAGCGCTTGAGCTCCCCGCCATCAATGTCAGGGGAGTAAGAGTATGTTTGTACCGCAGAAGTCAACGTGGTTTGCTCAAATTCAATCACACTCACTAGGCAACCAGAGGTAAATATCTCCCCTTCCAGAATCACATTACGCGTACTATGCCCCATAACATGAGCATTCGGCAGCGACGACAAAACGGCGTCTGCAAGTGTGGTCGTAATTTCGCGCGATTGCGTCGACAATATTTGTACTAAATATTGTTTATCTGAGGAAGTCGGAAAAGTGACTAAAAAGTCATTCAGTTGACTGACATCGTGAACCAGTTTTGAAAAAGCTCGCATGGACCTACCACTGCCGTAACACTATCTTCACCACGACGTGTGGCGTTACTATTTTTATTTAATAGAGAATAATTTACGTGGCTTTGCGCTGCTTTTCTAGACACAAAATGAGATTAGAATGGATTAATGCGAAAGCAATTAAAAAAGTGTGAGTAACGGCTGCAAACTATTGATTTCAATATCAGGTAAAGTACGTGTTTTTGAATGGTTAATGACATTTTTATTCATATCATTAAACCAACAGGCTGCAAAACCAGCCAACTTTGCACCATGCACATCCGTGGTTAGATGATCACCGACATGCAGAATATTCTCCGCAGGAATATCCAAGAATCGCTTCGCTTTAGTAAACATATCGGTTGCGGGTTTCGCCAATCCATCTGGTCCTGCTTTAAGTACCTGTTGGAAATAAGGCGTAAGACCGATGCGGTCTAAATCCACATTACCGTTGGTGATTGCCACCAACGGGATGTGCTGCGCGAGTTCCTCCAATACATCGAGGCTTTGCTGCGGCACTTCAAAACGGTTACGCCAGTCCAACGCAACGTCCACTGCGGCTTTCGCGGCGGCATGTGCTGTGTCTTCGTCGTAGCCTACTTGGGAGAAGGCTTGCTGAAGTTGCACTAAACGCCATAAAGTGACATCGCTCTTCAGCTCGGGTTGTTGCTGCACAACACGCTGCTTGAGAGCAAACCAATCCGCTTTGTTCATATGAGCAACCGCTGGATGATGGTGCTTGAGCCAAGATAGCAACTCACGCTCCATGCGAACTATCACAGGATAGTTGTCATAGAGGGTATCATCTAGGTCAAAGGTCATTGCCTTAATAGGCTCGATACGGCGATAAAATTTCATACTTCGGCTCACTCCCCGTTCTTTTTACGTGCGCGTGGGTGGGCTTGGTCGTAGGCTTGCGCCAAATGTTGGAAATCCAAGTGCGTGTAGATTTGGGTCGTCGAAATGTTCTCGTGCCCTAAAAGCTCCTGCACCGCACGTAAGTTATTGCTTGATTCGAGCATATGTGTCGCAAATGAGTGACGCAATTTATGCGGACTAATATGGCTTGCGACAGACTGTTTCTGCCCCCATTCAGCCATGCGCTTTTGCACGCTACGATGCGAAATACGCGTTCCAAGCTTAGACACAAACAAGGCGGGCTCACCTGGAGCGGCTAAATCACCACGAACGCGTAACCACTTCCCGACCCACTCGGTTGCCATCCCAGAGAACGGCACTTTACGTTCTTTATCGCCTTTACCAATAACACGAAGCTCACCACTACGCAGTTGTACGTCACGTACATCCACACCCACCAGTTCAGCCAAACGTAAGCCGGCGCCATACATCAGCTCCATCATGGCGCGATCGCGCACAGCCAGCGGGTCGTCCTCGTTGACTTCAAGTAATTGGCTCACTTCGTCAACATCGAGGTTTTTGGGCAACGGGCGTTTTTTGCGAGGTGCTGAAACCCCTTTGGCTGGGTTAGCCGACATCTCGCCACGCAGAATAAGGAAATCGAAAAAGCTACGCAGCGATGAGAGGCGCGTTGCCAAACTGCTGGCTTTCATGCCTTCTCGCATGCCCTTACCTGCTAATTGGCGCACCCAACCAGCATCCACTTGAGACCAATCTTTGAGCCCCATTTCAGCTAAGTGCTGCGCCATTGTTTCTAGCTGCTGTTTGTAATTGCGCTGAGTATGTAGGCTAAGCCCCTTTTCGCTTCGTAAGAATTCATAGAAGCGCTCAAGAGGCTTTTGCAGACTATTTGGCAGAGGAATGTTGGGAGTTGTCGTCATCGTAACTTTGCCATACCAGTGTTTGAGCGAGATGTGCCACTACTAATGATAGGTGACGCAAAAACAAGGTATCCATATCTGGCTGAAAATGGCCGCCATCTTCACTAGAAAAAGCAAGCACGCCCAGTGTTTGCTGTTTCACGAGCGGCAGTACCACATAGGACCCCATTTCCGGCACTTCCATGTTGCCAAACAAAGCTTCACGATCCACTTTGCGAAGACGTCCTAAGTACGCATCTTTGCCATTTAAGTGAGTGGTCGCAAAGCGTTGATAACTTTCCTTACTCAATTGAATCGATGCGTCGCATTGACTAAACAATCGAACAAACGCACGTAAGCCCAATGCTTTGGCTTTATCTTCGATAGAATGAATGACTTGTTTAAAGTCACCACACTTTAGAATCTGCCCCTGCAAATCCATAAATTCGTAAAAGGTGCGATCATTGTTCGCCGCAAGCGACATTAGTGTAGTGATCTCTTCCTCTAACTCTTCAATGCGCTGACGTTGGCGATTCATTTGGATGTGTACCAAAGATACCGCGCCTAAGTCTGAGTGTGGGAAAGATAAACGATCCACAAGCTCCGGACGTTGCACAAAAAAGTCTGGATGATCTTTGAGGTACTCGGCCACTACTTCAGCCGTTAAGGCATCTGTTTCTACTTGAGACAAACCGTTTCCTTTTTCTTCAACTAGCAAGACAATTGACCATCAAATACATGCGTTGTAGGTCCGGTCATAAACAACGGCTTGCCAGGGCCTTGCCATGCAATTCGCAATTCACCACCAGGTAGAGAAACCTTAACGTTTTCATCCAACAAGCCCTGCAGAATCCCAACCGCGACTGCCGCGCATGCACCACTACCACAAGCCTGTGTTTCTCCTGCGCCTCGCTCGTAAACTCGAAGACGAATATGGTCACGACTCACCACCTGCATAAAGCCAGCGTTGACGCGCTCTGGGAAACGCTCATGCGACTCAAGCAGCGGACCGAGAGTTTCCACTTCTGCCGTATCCACATCGTCGACCACGGTCACTACGTGCGGGTTACCCATGCTCACAGCACCACAAAACAAGGTATTGTCGCCTGCTCGCATGATGTAAGTTTTCTCTTTTTGCTTCGCTTTGAAAGGAATTTTGTTCGGTTCAAACTCTGGCACGCCCATGTTGACCGTCACTTCCCCATCATCTTCGATGTTGAGAATCATCTTTCCTTTCTTGGTGCTCACGCTGATGCTGTATTTATTGGTCAGCCCCTTCAAGCGAACAAAGCGGGCAAAACAGCGTGCACCGTTACCACACTGTTCAACTTCACTACCATCGGCATTAAAAATCCGATAATGGAAGTCGGTTTCAGGGTCGTAAGGGGCCTCTACCACAAGCAATTGGTCAAAACCAACGCCAGTATGACGATCCGCCAAGCGGCGGATCAGGTCTTGCGAGAAAAACACGTTCTGGGTAATACAGTCGACGACCATGAAGTCGTTGCCCAAACCGTGCATTTTGGAAAAGTGGAAATGCATTTGTTGTGTGTTACTCCGGTAGAATCTGTTCCAGCTGCCACAAACTGGTCAGCTCCTCACGCTGGCGAACTAAGTGGCTTTGTTTACCGTCCACCATCACTTCTGCCGCTCGGGTACGAGTATTGTAGTTCGAAGACATCACAAAACCATAGGCACCTGCTGAACGAACCGCGAGTAGATCACCTTCTTGCAAAACGAGTGCGCGATCTTTACCCAAGAAGTCGCCGGTTTCACAAATAGGACCAACTAAGTCGTAAGTCTGTGCTTCACCCTTTCGCGGTGAAACTGGCACAATATCTTGCCATGCTTGGTATAGCGCAGGACGCATCAAGTCGTTCATTGCAGCGTCGATAATCGCAAAGTTTTTATGCTCAGTATGTTTTAAAAACTCAACACGCGTTAGCAAGATACCTGCGTTCGCAGCAATTGCACGGCCTGGCTCAAAGATCAGCTCCAAGTCTTGGTGATTTTCAAGACGGCCTAGTAACGCTTTGGCGTAATCAGAAGGCTGAGGTGGTAATTCATCACGATAGACCACACCCAAACCGCCGCCGACATCAAGGTGACGAATGTTAATGCCTTGCGCTTTTAAATCATCAATCAGGGCTAATAAACGGTCTGTCGCGTCGATAAATGGGTCTATATTGGTCAGCTGAGAACCAATGTGGCAGTCGATGCCTTGCACATTCAAGTTCGGCAGGCTTTGCGCGAATTTATAAACATCTGGCGCACGATCAAACGCAATGCCGAATTTATTGTCGCGAAGACCAGTCGAAATGTAAGGGTGTGTTTTCGCGTCGACATCTGGATTGATACGCAGAGAAATTGGCGCAATCACACCAAGCTCACCCGCAACCTTGTTCAAACGTTCTAGCTCTGGCTCAGATTCAACGTTGAAACATTTGATACCTAGCTCAAGAGCGCGCTTCATCTCTGCCGGTGTTTTACCAACACCAGAGAAAACGACTTTTTTCGGATCACCGCCTGCGGCAATCACACGCTCAAGTTCACCACCCGACACGATGTCAAAACCCGATCCCAAACGCGCTAGCGTGTTCAATACGCCTAAGTTTGAGTTGGCTTTCACCGCGTAGCAAACCAGGTGAGGATGCTGACCCACAGCACTATCAAACGCCTTCCAATGGCGCTCTAGCGTGGCTCGAGAATATACGTAAAGAGGAGTGCCATATTGCTCTGCAAGAGCTTGAAGTGGGACGTCTTCGGCCCAAAGCTGGCCATCATCCTGATAGTTGAAGTAATCCAAAATTCGCTTCCCTTATTTTATTCGACTGCTGAACCCTAATTTCACCCTAAGGTGCGGTTATTTATTGTGATTGCTCATTCTGTTGAGTGTCATCTGGAATGTATAGTGAGCCAGACTGACCACACCCCGCTAAGGTCGCGGCAACCATCACAAACAACACAGTAACTAATTTTTTCATTTCGCATATCGTGATTATTGAATCAATGCCCCCTATAATCGCACCACACTCAGGAAAAGCAATAGGATAGACGGATGAACGATACTGAATTTCATCAACTGGTGGATGCGCAGATGCAAATCATCGAAGAATCCATCGATGATTCAGGCGCAGACATTGATTACGAAGTCACTGGCAACGTAATGACATTGGAATTTGAAGACCGCAGCCAAATCATCATTAATCGCCAAGAGCCGATGCAGGAGATCTGGCTAGCGTCCAAATCTGGTGGTTTCCACTTCAAGCTTATTGAAGGTAAATGGACCTGCTCAAAAACGGGTATGGAGCTATTTGAAATGGTGAAGCAAGAGTGTGAAAAGCACGCGGGCGAAGCCATTGATTGGGTATAATACTGGTCAATCGTCACCAAAACAAAAAGAGCACCGAAGTGCTCTTTTTGTTTATTGATAAGGGTTTAATTACGCGTTCACAGTTTTGGTCGGGCGACTCGGTGAACAACCGTCATTACGGTAAGGAATGATATACGCATTCCCCTCTTCAGGGTGAATAATTTGATAGTACTGAGGCAGGTTAAAATTAATAAACTTCGACGCGACGCGACTATCGTCTTTTACCGACGTGTAGAAACTGTTTACAGACGAAATCATTTCATCTTTGGAGCCACTAAATTGGTGATACACTTCTACTTGATTTGACTCATCCAACACATAAATATTGAAGCCATCTTCGTTATCTTCAAAGAAGAACTGCACCAGACCTTCACTGGCAAACCCATCCACCGCTTCCGGCATTTGATATTCTTGCTCACGATCGAGCATTAACAGCGGCGAGCCTTTGAGTTTGTTAGTAGAAATGCTGCGGTAGAAATCGATGGAATTTTCTAGCTTCTGCACCGACACACCACGACGTTCAAAGAACAACCCATAAGTCTGGTTACCAAGACGCATCGCTTTAAAGCGGCGACGTTTCTCTTGCTCTACTGGTTTCAAGCGTAAGTCGATACATTCAGCTAAAAGCTGGTAAACCATATTACGCATCACACCACGCATGTTCTTCGCATAGCAGAACACATCCACTGATTCTGGTGGCAACGCATCTTGGTGCATTTTGCCCAAAATGGTTTTCAGTGCATCCAGCATCGCCGTTTCCCCTTTGAAATGCAGCGTACGCACTTCATGCCAAGAGTTACGGTAAACAAGGTCAACACTGCCGACTAAATTTTTATGTTCTGGACCAAAGCTAAAAATATCGGTGTTCTTAACATCCACTTTCAACGAACGACCAGAAAGTTCAGACGTCGGATCATTTTCGAAGTTGATGAACATCGCAAGCTGGCTTATTTCACAAGGACTCGCTAGCGCCTGCATAGATGGACGACGCTTACGCAACGCAAAAGTATTTCGTAAGTCACTCACCATTTGGTAAAACTTATCAATATCTAGCTGCGCTTCACGTACCACGGCATGTAAACGAGTCGATTCAGTGATCAAGCCATTGAAGAATGCCCAAGCAACCAACTTACTCAAGTATTCATGATGCTCTAGATATGGTTGCCCCAAAATGCGGTGCGCAATAAGCGGTTGTTTATAGAGGTACCAACCAGACTTGTTTACCCCCCCTTTTTTCACTTCGATAAAGCTCAAGTCAGGCTCGTGCAGATCAGGTGAAATCTGTGGGTTTAGTAACGTTACTTTGCCCGGCAATACTTCAAAAGCAGCGTAGAGTTTACGGGCCAAAATACTGATGTCTTGCGGACTGATAGCAGAAGTGATGTCGTTACGACGCGCAAATTGAATCAAGTTACGGTAGCTTTGCATCAACGCATCCAGCAATGCATGATGTACCACCTTTACTTGTTCAACCTTCCAATTACGGCGGTCATCGAGCTCTGCAACGACACTGGCATCCCAATTCCATTTTGCAATCATATCGCTCAGTGCTTCACGACGCCAAGCTACTGAGCCAATATTCGGCTCACGAGATAGTTTTTCATGGGTTTTGAGATAGAAACAGCGACGCACCAAATCCAAACGTGTATCGTCTTGAATTCGCTCTAAGTAACGGGTTACTTTTTCCAACATTAAGTAGTACGCATCCATGCCATAGAGATCAGGCTCATGGGCAAAGAAACGACGTTTAGTGTCGATGCTTAACAATTGAGTATGCGGGTATTCCCACGAGTAAGCTTCTAGCAAGATGGCTTTTAATACCGATTTGTAGGGAGAGTCGATGCTTTTGTATAACTGCCACAAGTTCGAGCCGAAGTATTCTTCAGCAGGAATGCAGTTCAATTTACCAAAGTCGATCCATTCACTACAGTCGATGTAACCATCACTGCACAGTTGAGAAACGTACTCGTCGTAACACTCTTCCATTTCTGGCGGCACGATTTGCCATAACAAACGCTGTCCGGCAATACGCACCGCACTACGATAGAATTCATCTAGCAAAAGTAAGTGCTGAGATGAACCACAGTTATCACCCGTCATCTCTTCAGAATGATTGCTTCTAAAGCGCTCTTTATCCATTAAGAAAAAGTTCGCTTCCACGCCTTTGCTTTGTGCCCAATCCGTGATGAGTAAGCATTTATTGGTCAATAACTCGCGTTCGTCACAATCCATCTCTGGTGAGATACACACCCAAATATCCAAATCACTGGAAGTACTTTGACCAATCGAGGAGGTACTGCCCATGGTGTACAAACCCAATATAGCGGGCTTTTCTACCGTCTTGAGCGGCTGACCAATGGCAAGTTGAATATCATCTATGAATTGTTGCTGAATGCTATTTAGTTCAAGCCCATGCACACCAAAGGGACATCGGCATCATAATAGCCAGGAATTACAGGATGGTTGTAGTTCAACAAGGCAGGAATCAAGTGGAAGACTTGCTGGCTTTGCGAATCCATAAGCGCCAGCGCGCGATCAACTCGCTGCTGATTCAAATTATCTAGTCGCTGGATGATTTTTTGGGTGTAAGCCTGCAAGGGGAATTCCTTGGTTGAACAATCACGAAAATCTGCTGACGTTTTAAACCAAAACGGCTTAAAAACGTGATCAATTTAACACTTTTATTGGTGCGGGTAAAGCTTCACGCCCGCGTATCACTCTGGATACAAAACCATACTTTAGTCACAAAATTAATCGCGCGGTAGTGTCGCTCTTATTACCTATTACTAATAATAGTCCTTAGTCTAATTGAGAATCCAGTCACACTATTTTCATAACGTCATGTAATTCCATTCATAGCCTTCAGAGATAACGAACTAACAGTAAGCATTTCTTGATGAGAATGGTAGGATAAACCCAAATCCAAACAGCATTGAGAAGATCATGACACAATCCACACCGATTCGCATTGCAACTCGAAAAAGCCCTCTTGCTTTATGGCAAGCTTACTTTGTTAAAGACGCCCTTCAAGCCGCTCACCCTGGCTTGGAAGTCGAGTTAGTAACCATGGTGACTAAAGGTGACGTGATTTTAGATACACCACTAGCAAAAGTTGGCGGCAAAGGCTTGTTCGTAAAAGAGCTTGAAGTCGCGATGCTAGAAGGACGTGCAGACCTCGCCGTTCACTCAATGAAAGACGTGCCCGTCGATTTCCCAGAAGGCCTTGGCCTCGTGACCATTTGTGAGCGTGAAGATCCTCGTGATGCCTTCGTCTCTAATACCTATAGCCACATTGATGAGCTCCCTCAAGGTGCCGTGGTTGGTACTTGCAGTTTGCGTCGTCAATGCCAACTGAAAGAATATCGTCCGGACATCATCATCAAAGAGCTTCGCGGTAATGTGGGCACTCGCCTTGGTAAGTTAGATGCGGGTGAGTATGATGCAATCATTCTTGCTGCGGCTGGCCTCAAACGATTGAAGCTTGAAGAGCGCATTCGTAGCTTTATCGAACCAGAGCAATCACTACCAGCGGTAGGGCAAGGTGCTGTCGGTATTGAGTGCCGCCTTGACGATGAAAGACTGCTTAAGCTGCTTGAGCCACTTAACCACCAAGACACCGTAGACCGCGTTTTGTGTGAGCGCGCAATGAACCTTACGCTAGAAGGCGGCTGTCAGGTACCTATCGGCAGCTATGCCCTGCTAGACGGCGACAACATTTGGCTACGCGCATTAGTTGGCGAACCAGATGGCAGCGAAATTGTGCGTGGTGAAATTCGTGGCCATCGTAAAGACGGCGAAGCATTAGGAGTGCAGCTAGCCAATGAGCTGCTAGATAACGGCGCTCGTGAAATCCTAACTAAGCTGTACGCAGATCACGAATAACCATGGCAGTGTTGGTCACTCGGCCGGGAGAGCAAGGCAACGCGCTTTGCTCTCTGCTCGAAAGGCACGGCATTTCCGCATATCACCATCCTCTGATCGACATTGTCGCCGATCTCACGGACACGCACCTCTCTAAACATCTACATCAAGCTCAAATTGTTATCGCTGTTAGTCGACATGCAGTGCAATGTGCACAGCAAATCTTAGCCAGCAACGGGATGTCATGGCCGAAACAAGCTATTTACCTTGCCGTTGGTCAAAAAACAGCACACTATTTAAGCAAATGTACCCAACAGAAAGTACACTATCCCCAAGTCAGTGATAGTGAACACTTATTGCGACTGCCAGAGCTCAACAATGTGGCACAACAACAAGTTCTTATCCTTCGTGGTAACGGCGGAAGAGAGCTGATCAAAGATGCATTGGTGAGGCGTGGCGCAAAAGTTCACTATAGTGAGACTTACAAGAGAGAATTCATCCCATTCGATCCAGTAAGCTGTATCTCACTATGGAAAAACCTACAAATTAACCAGATTATTGTCACCAGTGGTGAACAACTGGATTATTTGTGCAGCCAATTGACGTCGGAGCAATTGACTTGGCTTAATCAACAAGAGTTGTATATCCCCAGTCAGCGTATCGCTGACATCGCAATTCAAAGGGGGTTCACTCGCGTGAGATGCACGGGAAGCGCATCCAACCAAGAATTACTGGCGGCTCTCCAGCCCTAGCTACACAGGATATAGGCATGACAAGTAAAAATAACGACCAAAAAAATAACGATAAAAACCTTTCCGAAGAAACCTCATCGGCACCGCTAGTCGAAAAAAGCACATCGCAGCAGGATGCGGACCTTAAAAAAGAGCAACCACAAGCGGCCGAGCCCCCAAAAACAGCGGAGCCAACCAAAGTCGAGTTTGAAGAAAAACAAGGTAAACGCGGTGTCAAACTAGGCACGGTCGCTATCATCTTATCGATTATTTTTGGCGGTGGCCTCGCGTACAAGCTGCATCAACAGCAAGCCGATTACCAAGCGCAGATCGCCCAACTAAAAAGTCAGCTAGAAAGCACTCAAGCTTCCATGAAGCAAGAGCTCAGCCGGGTACAAGAAGAAACCATCGAGAAAGCAACAACCGTGACACACAAAGCGGAAGTGGTACTTGGACAGCAACAGAAGAGCATTGAAAGCTTACAGCTCGCCGTTGCCGATGTGAAAGGTCGTCGACCAAACGACTGGCTATTGGCGGAAGCCGATTACCTCGTCAAATTAGCCGGCCGTAAATTGTTCTTAGAGCACGATGTAGAAAGCGCGACTCAACTGATGGAAAGTGCAGACCAACGCATTGCAGCGCTGAATGACCCTAGTCTCGTCAAACTACGTAAAGCAATGGCGAACGATATCACCAAACTTCGCACTATCCCGCTGATTGACCGTGATGGATTGGTACTACGCTTAACTGCCCTACAACAGCAAGTAGACAAGCTCCCTCTCGCCAATGCACTGCTACCTGAAGCTGAAGCCGTAGAAAACACTGAAGTGTCTGAAGATATCGCAAACTGGCAAGATAACTTAATGACCTCTTTGAAGGACTTTTCAGAAAACTTCATTACCTTCCGCACGCGCGATGGTAACGTCATTCCACTGCTTTCTCCTGAGCAACACTTTTACCTGAAAGAAAACATCAAAGCCAAATTGGAAACGGCAATAAAAGCGGTGTACCAAGAGCAAGGTGAAATTTACACCACGTCTCTAAAAACAGCAGACAAATGGGCATTAGCTTTCTTCAACCAAGACGATAATTCTGTTAAAGAGTTCAACAAAACGGTTAACCTACTAAGTCAGCAAAATATTCAAGTGGAATACCCAACAAAACTGCAAAGTCAGTCTCAACTATCAGATGTCATCCGTGAACGCCTACGTCGTGAAGTCACAACGATGACAGGCATGGAGGATAAGTAATGTTTCGTCTTATTTTCCTATTTGTTGTACTAGGCGCAGGACTATTTGTTGGCACCCAGTTTTCTGGTCAGCAAGGCTATGTACTCATCTCCATTGCCGAGAAAACGGTCGAGATGAGCGTAACGACATTAGTGGTTTTCGTTATCGCAGCACTCGCAGGTCTTTTTCTGCTTGAGTACCTGATTAAGAAGTTAGTTTATGCTAGTTCTACAACATGGAACTACTTCAGTGTTCGCAAAATGCGCCATTCCCGCCGATACACCAATGAAGGCATTATTAAACTTCTAGAAGGTGACTGGAAAGGTGCTGAGAAGAAAGTAACTCGCTGGGCAAATCATCACGATATGCCGCTGCTTTGCTACTTAGTTGCCTCTGAAGCCGCACAAGGTCAAGGTGATAAAGCAAAACGAGATCACTATCTAGAGCTAGCGAGCCAACAAGAGAACGCCCATCTCGCAGTAGAACTGACTCGAGCGAAACAATTTATCCGCGACAACGAGTTCGAGTCCGCTTTCGATACCTTGCAATCGTTAAAAAGTCAGTATGCGAGTAACTCTATTGTATTGAACTTGCTGAAAACAACGTACATGCAGCTAAAGTTGTGGCAACCTCTTATTGACCTCTTGCCACAACTAACCAAAGCAAAACTCATCTCGGAAGAAGAACATGCAGAGCTGATTCAAAAGGCGCAGTGCGGCTTACTCCATGAAGTAGCGCAGCAACAGGGTAGCGAAGGGCTAATCTCCCATTGGAATAGCCTCTCACGTAAAGTGAAACAAGACACACACCTCATTGCCTGTTTTGCTCGAGAACTCATCACACGAAAAGCTGATGCAGAAGCCTTTACCGTGCTAAAAGAAGCATTAAAAAAACAACCAGCCCCAGAGCTTTATCAACTACTGCCAGATCTAAATCTGCCAGATACCCACTCTGTCGTGGTCTTCTTAGAGGGAGTAGTGAAGAAAGAACCGGATAACGCCGCTGCCCATAGCGCATTAGCGCACTTCTATTTCCGTCAAGAGAAGTGGCAAGAAGCCCAGGATCACTTTGAGATCGCCTTAAAGCTTCGCTCTGACGTCTCTGACTATGCATTCCTAGCAGACACACTAGAGAAGCAAAATCTAACCAAAGCTGCTCACGAAGTCTCTCGTAAAGCTCTCACGCTAGTACAGAATGACTAACTAAAGGTGACCTAACGAAGCCGGCAGCTTACTGTCGGCTTTTTTATTGCCTGCTACTAACCCTTTAGTCCTTGGTCATCAAGATGTTTATCAAATTCATTGGCTCCCAAGTAGTGCCCGACTTCCTAGTAACTCACTATCGTTTCACTTTCACTCTTCTCTTTTGACTACTCTGATCCTGTCATTCCAGCAGAATCCAAAACAATTTTAAAAGATGCAGGAATACGTAACTTTAGCCTGTAGAAGTATGGTTTTAAGACGTAGCTAGATTTAGGCAATAGAGCACGCGCGTCGCTAGACTGAGTAAAACAAAAAGATACATCAGTGAAACAGTGGCTATTTGAGTATGCTTATTCCCGTAAAAGGGGCTAGAGAAGCAATGGTAGTGCTTTAAGAAAACGATAAGGCAATAGATGGTTCAACAGCATCTCCAACAACCTTATCGGGACAGCATGCAGTGATGAGGATGAACAGCTTTAGAGGCAACTGCACTTCTTAGCAAAAATCAAAACGTCACAACCAATACCGATACCAATATTACTTTGTCGAAAAGTAGATCGCATATGGAATTGATTTTTGACAAGCACAGATAGAGTAATAAAGATCTGCGGAAATGAAAAAAGCCTCGCTATTTCTAGCGAGGCTTCTTAATAGTGGCGGAGAGATAGGGATTTGAACCCTAGATACGCTATTAACGTATGCCGGTTTTCAAGACCGGTGCTTTCAACC
>NZ_JAWOUN010000023.1:0-51668 GCF_033339395.1 Vibrio sp. 397
TTTGAATTGACTGTGCTGAATCCGAAGATTCAATGGTCACTTCGTTTCATTGAAACCTAATTTGATACCGAGGTATCTAATTGGATTATCATCAACGAGTGCCCACACAGATTGATAGGTCTATATTGTTAAAGAGCAATTCTTCTTTGTGATTGACATCACTTCGGAAGAGGCGGCCATTCTAGCGAGATAATTTATTGTGTCAAACACTTTCTTCAAATTATTTCGTTTTTCTTTTCAGCCTTATCAACTTCGCTTAACCCCTTGTGAGGCCTTGCCCTGTCGACGAGGAGGCATTATAGAGATCGCGCTCACATTGGCAAGTGTTATTTTTCAAAAATTGCAAAAATAATGGTTAAACGATGAGTTTTCGATCAAACCTTTATTTATTCAACTTTACCCCAAACTCTCACACAACTTATCCACAGAATTGTTCTTTGAGACGTGTTTTTCAAGTACCATAAATAAAGAAAGCTGCTTTATTGCAGCTATCTTTATTAAACTTAACCTAAACTCTATTTAAAGAGCATTATGGCTATATGCCAGACCCATCTTGTTCAGAGCCATCATCTTCGTGTAGGCCACATTCTCGCTTTAAGCCAAAGAATCGAGTTTCTTCCTCTGACATTCCCGGCTCCCATTTACGAGTAGTATGTGTATCACCAACTGAAAGGTAACCTTCATCCCACAATGGGTGGTATTTAAGGCCGTGTTGTTCTAAGTAGTAATGAACGTCTTTATTAGTCCAATCAATTACTGGTAGAAATTTAAACACACCGTTCTGAATTGATAGAATCGGTAAACCTGCACGAGATTTACTTTGCTCTCGACGCAGTCCAGAGAACCACGTTCCAACATTAAGCTCTTTTAACGCTCGACGCATCGGCTCAACTTTATTGAGCTTGTTGTATTTTTCAATTCCCTCTACGCCCTGTTCCCATAATTTTCCATATCGAGCTTCTTGCCAATTCGCACTTTCTTTGGCTCGATAAACTTTTAAATTTAGGTTGAGAGCATCTGTCAGCTCATCGATAAATCGGTACGTCTCAGCAAACAGGTAACCAGTATCGGTTAGAATGACGGGGATGTCCGTTTTGGCGCGAGTAACTAAATGAAGCATAACCGCGGCTTGAATACCAAAACTAGAAGAAACCGCGAACTCGCCTTCTAGATTATCTAAAGCCCACGCTACTCTCTCTTGTGCTGAAAGCTTTTCGAGCTCGACATTAATTTGAGCAAGACGGAGGATTTGCTCCGTCTTTGTTAATGTCAGTAACTCTGTGAGCTCCAGCTTGGATGCTACAGAATCAAGCATGAAAGTCCCTCTTTGATACGAGCACTTCTTGGATAATGCCAGCACGAATAGTGAAATCGCCAAAGGCTTCGCCTTCTTCACGCTCTTTCGACCATCGAGCCACCAGCAGATCAATCTCTTCTAAGATTTGCTTATCCGTGATGTTCTCTTTATACATTTTTGGTACTCGAGTACCGGCACGGTTACCACCTAGGTGCAAGTTGTAACGACCCGGCGCTTTGCCAACTAGACCAATTTCAGCCAACATTGCGCGACCACAACCATTTGGACACCCAGTTACACGCAAAATGATGTTGTCATTTTCTGGTAGGTTGTGCTTCTCCAGAATCCCCTCCACATCAGTAACAAACTGAGGAAGGAAACGTTCAGCTTCTGCCATCGCTAGCGGACAAGTCGGAAAAGCAACACAAGCCATTGAGTTCTTACGCTGTTCACTAACGCCGTCATCCATTAAGCCATGTTCACGAGCGATCTTTTCAATCTTCGCTTTTTCGTTTTTAGGTACACCCGCAACAATTAGGTTTTGGTTTGCTGTCATGCGGAAATCGCCTTTGTGGATTTTGGCAATTTCAGCAACACCCGTCTTAAGTGGTTTGCCTGGAAAGTCTAATAAGCGACCGTTTTCGATGAAAAGCGCTAAATGATATTTACCATCAATTCCTTCTACCCAGCCAATACGGTCACCACGTTCTGTGAATTCATATGGACGGCTTTGCTCAAACTTAACACCAGCACGTTTCTCGACTTCCGCTTTAAAGACATCGCTACCTACACGATCCAATGTGTATTTGGTTTTTGCGTTCTTACGGTTTGAACGGTTACCCCAGTCGCGCTGAGTTGTTACTACAGCTGCGGCAACATCAAGTGTCTTGTCCAGCGGAATAAAGCCAAAGTCGTCAGCGCGGCGCGGATAAGTTGATGTATCGCCATGCGTCATCGCTAAGCCGCCGCCGACCAGGACGTTAAAGCCTACCAGCTTACCGTTATCTGCAATCGCTACGAAGTTGAGATCGTTAGCGTGTACATCTACGTCATTTTGCGGTGGGATAACCACTGTGGTTTTAAACTTACGTGGTAAGTAGTTCTTGCCTAGAATCGGTTCGTCTTCTTCCGTGCTTTCTACTTTTTCACCGTCTAGCCAAATCTCTGCATAAGCGCGTGTTTTCGGAAGCAGGTGTTCACTGATTCTCTTCGCCCATTCGTAAGCTTCTTGGTGTAACTCTGACTCCACTGGATTAGTGGTACACAACACGTTACGGTTTACATCACCCGCGGTTGCAATCGAATCAATGCCAATACTGTTGAGCGTTTGATGCATCAACTTAATATTCGGTTTTAATACCCCATGAAACTGGAACGTTTGGCGAGTCGTCAGACGAATACTTCCATATAAAGAGTGCTCCGTTGCGAACTTGTCGATCGCTAACCATTGCGTTGGCGTGATGATGCCTCCAGGCATACGAGCACGAAGCATCACATTATGTAATGGTTCCAGTTTTTGCTTTGTGCGTTCATTACGGATATCACGATCGTCTTGTTGATACATACCGTGGAAACGAATTAACTGGAAGTTGTCGGCAGTAAAGCCACCTGTAATACGGTCCTGTAAATCTTGCTCAATAGTGCCACGTAATAAGTTGCTTTCTCGCTTCAGGCGCTCGTTATCAGATAGCGGCCCTAACTCTTCACCTAATACAACCTGCTTATTATTGTCCGTAGAAAAAGTCATTAGTACACATCCCTCTGATAACGTTTCGCTTTACGCAGATCATTAATAAATTGTTCTGCATCGTCACGCGGCATCTTGCCTTCTTGTTCAGCAACGATAACCAATGCGTCGTGCACATCTTTTGCCATACGCGTTGCATCACCGCAGACATAGATATAAGCGCCTTCTTGGATCCACTGCCACACTTGAGTTGCGTTTTCTAAGATGCGATGTTGTACGTAAACCTTTTCTACTTGGTCACGACTAAAGGCAACATCCAATCGGCTTAGTACTCCTGACTTGAGATACTTTTGCCATTCCACTTGGTACAAGAAGTCTTGAGTGAACGTGCGATCACCAAAGAACAACCAGTTTTTGCCTTCAGCATCGCGGTTTTCACGTTCCTGAATAAAGCTACGGAATGGTGCGATCCCTGTGCCAGGACCAACCATGATAATTGGAGTGCTATCATCTTCCGGCAGTTTGAAGTTGTTGTTATGCTCAACAAATACTTTAACTTCATCCCCCTCTTCGAGACGCTGTGCTAAGAAACTAGACGCACCACCATATCGTTTTTCGTCGTTTTGTTCGTACTCAACCAAAGCAACCGTTAGGTGTACTTCTTCATCGACCTCTTCTTGGCTTGATGCAATAGAGTAAAGGCGTGGAGTCAGACGACGAAGCAAACCAATCAATTCATCTGCGGTTAACTTGGTTTTCTTTTCTGCCAGTACATCAACGATTTGAGTATTTGCAGAGTACTCGCGAAGCTTATCTTTATCTTCAACTAACTTTTGTAGCTTCTTGCTACCGGATAACTCGGCAAACTTTGTGATGAGCTGTGGGTTAGATGTTGTGATTTCATATTTACTCACAAGAGCACTGTGGATTGACAAGCTTTCACCATCAACGTCAACAGTCTCAACCCCAGACAAACCGACCTTACCAAGAATGGCATTTGCAAGTTCCGAGCTATTTTCAAACCACACACCTAGTGCATCACCAGGCTGATACGTTAAGCCCGAGCCTTCTAAGTCGATTTCTATATGACGAACGTCTTTTCCAGAGTCACGGCCCGTGATTTTTTGACTGGTCAGTAACGTCGCAGTGTACGGATTTTGTTTATTGTAAGGAGAGTGCGCAGTCGCAGCTTGACCCACAGGAAGTTGAACCACATCCGCTTCAGAGCCAGAAGACAGTGTATCTTTTACCTTGTCTAACGCATTCTTACGCCATTCAGTTGCAGGAGCCTCATAATCCACATCGCAATCAAGACGCTCGATAAATGGAGTCGCGCCTAGCTTTGATAGGTAAGTGTCGAAGTCTTTACCGGTCTGACAGAAGAACTCGTAGCTAGAATCTCCCAATGCAATAACACCATATTGCAGGTTTGGCAGCTTAGGAGCCTTCTTCGATTGCAAAAACTCATGTAGCTCAATGGCATTGTCTGGCGCTTCGCCTTCGCCGTTAGTCGATGCCACAATAATGACATGCGTTTCTTTGGCTAAGTTTTTACCTTTGTAATCGCTTGCATCAAAAAGTTCGACTGCAATTCCTTCTGCTTTTGCTTCCTGTTCCAGAGCTTCAGCAACACCTTTAGCATTGCCCGTTTGGGAAGCAAAAATAATACTCAACTTACCTGCTGGCTTCGCTGATACGGCTGCCGTTGCTTGTGCAATTGGCGTTACCGCTGTGTTTGGTTGATTTTGAGCTAATCCCCAAAAATAGCCACTGACCCAAGCAAGTTGCTGTGAAGACAACTCAGAGACAGTTTGTTGGAGTGAGCTAATTTGTTGGTCATTCAGAGGGCTTGCGATTGGAGGATTTCCTCCTTGCCCATTATTATCTTCAGACACATTCTTGTGAGAATACTCATTCTTTTGAAAAGACATTATCACGACATCCCTATTCATTGCGTGACGATAGAGTACCCACTCTCCTTAATAACAAGAAAGAATAGAAGTGAATGTTTTATAACTTTTTGGAAGTAAGAACGGCTTACTTTTTGCTCATCGATCTTCAATGCGGACTTGTTGAAAGCCTACTGCCATTGCCGATTTTGACGCAGTATCCAAATCTTCATAAAGACATTCTTCGCCGTGACTGTCCGTTAGAAAAACAAAACCACCGCGCGCATGTCTGAACTCTACAACCCAACCACCCTCTTGGATTGCAGGCTCAATAATCGCTTCGATAAGCTGATTTTCACGGAATAGATGTCTTAGTTCATTTATTGTCATCGCTATCCCTGCTTTAACTTTCACATTGCTCCTAGGTAAGCATGGTCTAAGTCAGCCAAATAGGGAGAAATTTCGATTAGATATAATGAAGTGATATAAAAAAACGCCGCTTATAAAGCGACGTTTTAAGTAAATCGAATATCTAACATGGCTGAATTTAGAACGCGTATTCCGCACTCACAAAGAAGCCGTTAGCAAAAATAAACTCTTTCCCTAGATCCGACATGAATTTATCGGACTCTAAATCAATCACACGGTAACCTCCACGAAAAGCCAGTCGAGCTTTTTCGAGCGGTACATTGTATTGAACACCTGCCATGAAATCGGTGCTTTTGATACCTTTGTTGTCACCAAAGTTTATCTCACCAATCACATCAAAGTTTGTATCCGGAACTTGAATTTCTGCGTAACCATACCAAGCCCAAATCAGCTCATCAAATTCTTCTACACGCCTGCTTGAGCCAGCATCAATGTATTTAGTGTCACTTAAATTACTGAACGTGAGACCCGCATCAAAGTGCAATAAATCATGCTCTAGAACGTGGTAATACAAGGTTAAATCGAGCTTATCGAACCCCATGTAATCCGCATCAACACTTGAGTAACGAAGGCGCGCATTAGGGACGTATTTAACATCATGTTCAATCGCCGCGTAAAAAGTGCCTGCGGTACTGCTATCTCGTCTCACTTCATTAACTTTAGTGTCGGCAGCCCATACCTCTGCGCCGACTTTTGTCGATACAGAGTACTCTGCAAAAACAGGAAAAGATACTGCCAACGATAATGCCGTTAAAGCGATGTTCGCTTTATTTGTCATGTAGTATTTACTCCGAGATAGCTGATATTCACGTAGAGGACGTGGGAGGAAATATACCATATTCTCACGCCTCTCCATCAACTAAATGATGTTACTCATTATTTATAGCGGGGCTGAGCGACGTAATTCTTGAAGAACCAAATACCCAATGCAATCACGATTAACCATGGTAATAGTTTGAGTACCGCTCCAACCATTCCCAGTAAAAACATCACAACTAACGCAATACCAGTTGCTGCGAATACGGTCATCATTGTGATACCCGTAACCAACAAGGTCGCCGCAAAGACTAAAATAAAGATTAGCTCCAACATAATCACTTCTCCATTTGTTTTCAATAAACAGAGCAGTTTCCATACCAACTTATAGAGAAGAATTTAAGATTATGATTTTTAATAAAAAAACAAAACCAGAGGCATTTCTGCACTCTGGCTTTATCATTCTTTAGTTGGTAATTTTAGCCATTCACTGGCGAATTTTACACATTCAATTCTTTTGGAATCTTAGCTAGCGCGTCTTGCAATACTTCTAGACCAGAACCTGGTTTGTGCGCATTTTCACTGATATGACGACGCCATTGACGAGCACCGGGCATGCTTTGGAACAAACCTAACATGTGACGGGTAATGTGACCAAGGTACGCACCTTTCGCTAATTGCGCTTCAATGTATGGGTACATCTCTTCAACAATTTCGCTGCGTTTCTTCACTGGAGCGTTAGAGCCAAACAACTCTTGGTCTACCGATGCCAGTAGATATGGGCTTTGGTATGCTTCACGACCAATCATCACACCGTCAAGATGCTGAAGATGTGCTTTTGCTTCTTCTAATGACTTCACGCCACCGTTAATCGCAATCGTTAGGTGTGAGAAGTCTTGCTTCAATTGGTAAGCGCGTGGGTAATCCAATGGTGGGATCTCACGGTTTTCTTTTGGGCTTAAACCACTTAACCAAGCTTTACGAGCATGGATAGTGAACTGCTCACAGCCACCCTTTTCTGAAACAATAGAAACGAAATCCGTTAAGAACTCGTAAGAATCTTGATCATCAATACCAATGCGAGTCTTGACTGTTACAGGGATATCGACCACGTCTTTCATTGCTGCGACACAATCCGCAACTAACTGCGGTTCAGCCATTAGGCAAGCACCAAATCGACCGTTTTGTACGCGGTCAGATGGACATCCCACATTTAGGTTAATCTCATCGTAGCCACGCTCTTGCGCTAGCTTGGCACACGTAGCCAAATCTGCTGGGTTTGAACCACCAAGTTGAAGGGCTAACGGATGCTCTTCTTCGTTATAAGCCAGGAAATCTCCTTTTCCATGAATGATCGCACCTGTCGTCACCATTTCAGTGTACAGCAGGGTTTCTTTGGTCATTAAGCGATGGAAGTAGCGACAATGACGATCAGTCCAATCTAACATTGGTGCTACGGAGAGCCTGCAAGAATGAGTCATGATATAAACACCCGTTTTTATGTTGCCAAGGTCGAGCGCAGCAGTACGCTCAAAAAATAAGTCGGGTATTGTATACCCAAGCACCTCTGGGTGCTAGTTTCAGCGAGAATGATTTGGTTGGCTGACTAGCCAAGTGCTTAGGAATACGCAGAAGTAATACGAATCTGTCATTCGTTGATTCATTCTGTGATGATTATTCCGCCTTCACACCACCACCGACTTGCTTTAATTCATGATTTTCGTTCTGATAGTGGGTAAAATGAAGCATTTCTAAACGAACTTCGTATAGAAATGATTTATCATAGAGCACGTCCGATAGTTATGGTGAAAGGTTTGAACCCAACAATCATTGAACAAATTGAAAGTATCTGCGCAGAGCGTGGAGTACGACTGACTCCGCAACGCCGACGCGTATTTGAACTCATTTGTTCTAATCGCCGCGCCTCAAGTGCGTATGAGCTATTGGAGCAACTAAAAGAGAGTGAGCCTCAGGCTAAGCCGCCCACTGTTTATCGAGCATTAGATTTTCTCCTAGAGCAAGGCTTCATCCACCGAGTGGAATCGACAAATAGCTTTATTACTTGTTGTTCTTTCAATACTCAGCAGCACTTTTTCCAATTACTAATTTGCGATAAATGTGGTGATGTCGTTGAACTCGAAGATGAGACGCTGATATCCTTGTTAGCCGAAAACGCCGAGAAGCATGGATTCAAACTGACCAACCAAGTTATTGAAACTCATGGTGAATGCCAGGCCTGTTCCTCCGAGACGAAAGAAAAAGTATAGAAGAACGTTATGCGCGCTGAATTTGTAAACCCGTTTTTAGCTTCTTTAATGAACGTGCTAAAAACTATGGCTTCTCTTGAGCTGAAGCCACAAAAACCGCGAATCAAAAAAGATGAGATCGCACGAGGTGACGTTTCTGGTCTGATTGGTATGGTAGGCCCACAAACTCGTGGTTCAATGTCGATCACCTTTGATGAAGCACTCGCCCTAGAAATCATGCAGAACATGCTTGGTGAACGTCCAAATGGGCTCAATGAAGAAGTGACCGATATGGTGGGTGAGATCACCAACATGGTTACTGGTGGTGCGAAACGCATTCTGGCGGAAAGTGGTTTTGACTTTGATATGGCAACACCGGTTGTGGTTTCGGGCCGAGGTCATACGATTCGCCACAAGTGTGAAGGCTCAATTATTATCATGCCTTTCTCTTCCCAATGGGGAAATGCCTTTATCGAAATTTGCTTCGAATAAAAGAGAAAAAATAGGTTGGCACTGGCCAACCTATTTTGTTTTTGCCTCAGGCAATAAAAAGGTCAGCATGTGCTGACCTTTTCTTTATCTATTCAAACATTAAGCTTTGAACGCTTTAAATGCGTTGATTAGACCGTTTGTTGAGCTGTCATGCGAGCTGATTTGAGACTCGTCTGCAAGCTCAGGTAGGATTTGGTTAGCCAGTTGTTTACCTAGCTCCACGCCCCACTGGTCAAAGCTGAAGATATTCCAGATAACACCTTGTACGAAAATTTTGTGTTCGTACATTGCGATCAAGTTACCTAGCGTACGAGGCGTGATTTGCTTCACTAGAATAGAGTTTGTTGGACGGTTACCTTCAAACACTTTGAATGGCGCAATCGCTGCCACTTCTTCAGCATTCTTACCTACTTTCACCAACTCTTCTTTCACGGTTTCTTCATTTTTACCAAACGCTAGAGCTTCAGTTTGCGCGAAGAAGTTAGACATCAGTTTTTGGTGATGATCGCTAGCTGGGTTGTGGCTAATTGCAGGTGCAATGAAGTCACATGGGATAAGCTTAGTACCTTGGTGAATTAGCTGGTAGAACGCGTGCTGACCGTTGGTACCTGGTTCACCCCAAATGATTGGGCCAGTTTGGTAAGTTACAGCATTGCCGTCACGGTCAACGTATTTACCGTTTGATTCCATGTTACCTTGCTGGAAGTACGCCGCGAAACGGTGCATGTACTGATCGTAAGGCAGAATAGCTTCTGATTCCGCACCGTGGAAGTTGTTGTACCAAATACCGATAAGCGCAAGGATCACAGGGATGTTGCTTTCTAGATCTGTTGATACAAAGTGCTTGTCCATCTCGTGAGCGCCATCAAGCAGCTCAACGAAGTTGTCGAAACCTACTGCTAGTGCAATTGATAGACCGATCGCAGACCATAGTGAGTAACGGCCACCAACCCAGTCCCAGAATTCAAACATGTTCGCTGTATCGATACCAAATTCAGACACGGCTGTCGCGTTTGTTGAAAGCGCAGCAAAGTGCTTAGCCACATGAGCCTGATCACCCGCCGATTCTAGGAACCAATCACGAGCAGTGTGCGCGTTAGTCATGGTTTCTTGTGTTGTAAACGTCTTAGACGCGATCAAGAATAACGTCGTTTCTGGGTTAACTTTCTTCAACGTTTCAACGATGTGTGTACCATCAACGTTAGATACGAAGTGAAGGTTTAGATGATTTTTGTATGGCGCTAGAGCTTCCGTCACCATGTAAGGGCCAAGGTCAGAACCGCCGATACCGATGTTCACAATATCGGTAATTGCTTTGCCTGTGTAACCTTTCCATTCACCGCCGATAACGCGCTCAGTGAATGATTTCATTTTTTCTAGAACCGCGTTCACTGCTGGCATTACGTCTTCGCCATCTACCATAACTGGAGTATTAGCGCGGTTACGTAGTGCAGTGTGAAGAACAGCGCGACCTTCTGTTTGGTTGATCGCTTCACCACTGAACATCGCTTCAATTGCAGATTTCAGCTCGGTCTCTTTCGCAAGAGCAAACAGGTGCTTCAGAGTTTCCTCATTAATGAGGTTCTTTGAGTAATCGACTAGGATGTCTGAGCCGAAACGTGCAGAGTATTTGTCGAAACGCGCTGCGTCTTGAGCAAACAGCTCTTTAAGATCCATATCTTGTGCAGATTCGAAATGCGCCGTTAGCGCTTTCCAAGCTTGTGTTTGCGTTGGATTGATATTTTTCAACATGGTCTTTATCCCGATGTTACAGTAGGTTCCATTCCTTACAGTCTAGCGAAAACTGTGGAATCCCCGATTTAGCAAATAGAATATAAATTAGATGTTTGGGCAAATTGCCACAAAACAAGTCTTTGTAATTTTTTTTCAGGCGCCAATTATGACCGAGAGCTTTTACACTCACATTGAGTTAGGTCACGTTCCCTGCCCTGAAATTGAACATTCATTTACGATGACAAGAATCATATCATTTACTAATGACAGGCTCTAATTGGAATAGGATAGACGCCAATTTATAAATTTCCAAAGGAACACGTATGTGGGCACAAAAAACACTGCAATTAAAAGCGAGAAGCCGCGGTTTTCACCTGATAACTGATGAAATTGAACAACAATTACCACAAATAAACGAACTTTCAGTAGGTTTATTACACTTATTTATTCAGCACACCTCCGCCAGTTTGACCTTAAATGAGAATGCTGATCCAACCGTGCGTATGGACATGGAAGCGCACTTCAATAAGTTTGTGCCAGAGCGTGCTCCTTATTATCAGCACACCTATGAAGGTGACGACGACATGCCGGCACATATTAAAGCATCACTGCTTGGCAGTAGTGTGACGGTACCAATCCAAAATGGTCGATTAGCTTTAGGAACATGGCAAGGTATTTACTTGGGTGAGCATCGAGACTTTGGTGGCGGCCGCCGCGTTATTGCTACGATTAACGGTGAGTAGATAAAACAAAGGCTAACCTTGGGTTAGCCTTTCGTTGTTTATTTGGAGTATTCCATCTCGACGCGAGGCGTTAGCTTAGTCACGAGTTCATACGCAATCGTACCAATGTGACCCGCTACTTCTTCTACTGGGAGCTCTTTCCCCCAAAGAATCGCTTCGTCGCTGACTTTATCCGTTGCGTCTGGTCCCAAATCGACCGTCAGCATATCCATGGAAACTCGACCTGCAATAGGTACTTTACGGCCATTAACCCACACCGGCGTACCGTTTGGAGCACTTCTTGGGTAACCGTCGCCATACCCTACAGCAATGACACCAACTTTTGTATCTCGCTCACTGGTCCAAATACCACCGTAGCCAACACTTTCACCTTTCTTCACTTCACGTACCGCAATAAGGTGGGATTTAAGTGTCATGACAGGCTGATACCCAAGATCTTGCGCCGTTTTGTCATCGAATGGCGACACACCATACATGATAATACCCGGACGAACCCAATCTAAATGGCTTTGAGGCCATGCCAATAACCCCGCAGATGCCGCCAGTGAACGTTCCCCTTGGCAACCAGAAGTCAACGATTTAAACAGCTCAATCTGTTGTGGGGTAATATCGCTATCCAGCTCATCTGCACAGCCAAAGTGGCTCATGTAACGCAACGGTTTCGCTACATTTGGACACTCCTTCAGCCGCGTTACAAACTCGTCATATTGTTCAGGACGAACCCCAAGGCGGTGCATGCCACTGTCAATCTTCAGCCACACGACAACCGGAGTTTCAAGGTCTGCTTGCTCCAAGGCGATAAGCTGCTCTTCACAGTGCACCACAGTTTGGATGTTGTTCGTCACAAGAACAGGTAAGTCACCAGGAGAGTAAAAACCTTCTAGCAATAGAATCGGCTTTACTACTCCACAAGCGCGCAGTTGCAATGCTTCTTCAATACGAGCCACACCAAACGCATCCGCATGGTTAGCATGTTTTGCGACATGACGTAATCCGTGACCATAACCATTGGCCTTGACGACAGCCATCACTTTACTTTGTGGCGCTTGAGCTTTTACGCGCTGTAAGTTGTGCTGCAACGCAGACAAATCAATGCACGCCTTGGCCGCTTTCATATAGCTCATGGGATTACTCATCATCAATATCGAATGCAGGACCCGCGTAGTTGTCGAAACGCGAATGTTGACCTTGGAAAGTGAGGCGAACAGAGCCGATAGGACCATTACGCTGTTTACCAATAATGATTTCGGCCGTACCTTTGTACGGACTATCTGGGTGATAAACCTCATCACGGTAGATGAACATGATCAAGTCGGCATCCTGCTCGATGGAACCGGATTCACGCAAGTCCGAGTTTACTGGTCGTTTATCCGCACGTTGCTCTAGGGAACGGTTTAGCTGCGACAGTGCCACAACAGGCACATTTAGCTCTTTTGCCAGCGCCTTAAGAGAGCGAGAGATCTCAGCAATCTCAAGAGTACGGTTATCGGTTAACGAAGGCACGCGCATCAACTGAAGGTAGTCAACCATGATCATCGACAGACCGCCATGTTCACGAGCGATACGGCGAGCGCGCGAACGCACTTCGGTCGGAGTTAGACCAGAGCTATCATCAATGTACATATTCTTCTTCTGCATCAGGATACCCATAGTAGAAGAAATACGCGCCCAATCTTCGTCATCTAGCTGACCCGTACGGATCTTGGTTTGGTCAACACGAGACAAAGAGGCCAACATACGCATCATCAACTGTTCAGCTGGCATCTCTAACGAGAAAATAAGTACGGGCTTTTCTTGTTGCATGGCCGCATTTTCACACAAGTTCATCGCAAAGGTCGTTTTACCCATCGATGGACGCGCTGCGACAATCACCAAATCAGAGCCTTGCAAACCTGCGGTTTTCTTATTGAGATCGGTGAAACCGGTATCGACCCCCGTAACACCATCTTGTGGCGTTTTATACAACAACTCGATACGTTCTAACGTCTTTTCGAGGATGTTGTCGACGTTTTGTGGTCCTTCGTTTTCACTAGTTCGAGACTCGGCGATAGCAAAAACTTTACTCTCCGCCATGTCTATTAAATCTTCAGAACTGCGACCTTGAGGGTCATAGCCCGCGTCCGCAATTTCATTCGCGACACCAATAAGGCCACGAACAATCGCACGCTCAGCGACAATATCAGCATACGCATTGATGTTAGCTGCACTTGGCGTATTCTTCGCCAAGTCAGCGAGGTAAGCAAAACCGCCTACATCTTCTAACAACTCGTGACGCTCTAGATATTCCGATAAAGTAATAAGATCGAGAGGTTTACCCGCTTCAAGAATGGTTTTTACACCTTCAAAAATCAGGCGGTGTGGACGACTATAGAAATCACTGCTCACAACACGTTCGGCAACGGTGTCCCAACGTTCATTATCCAGTAAAAGACCACCAATTACTGATTGCTCGGCTTCTAGTGAGTGAGGTGGCACTTTGATTGCGTCGACCTGACTGTCTGAAGGTTTGCGATTTCTGTTTTCCGCCATGACTTTGCTCGATAACTACTATTGACCCACGATTATAACCTTAACCTAACTGAGATGCTTCCCCGAAGCGACAATTACTTGTTAAGAAATCATCATGTGAACCACCCAGGTAATAGCCTGGTTCTTCCGCCTAGCTCTAATAAAAATTAACCTACCATTGACCCAACCAAATATCTGTATCAGTATCATGCCCCTCCTTTTTGATTACGTTCGAGGTTGATGTGTCCCGATACTGGTTACTTAGCTTTAGCCTACTGTGCGCTAGTGCATCGTATGCTGACGAATCAGTACAGCCAGAGCAAAATATTGATGTACCCGACCCACTAAAAACCGAGGTGGAGTTCGGCTATCAAGCTCACACAGGTAACACGGACTCTCGTTCCCTGAATGCTCGTTTGAGTGCTGAATATACGTCAGGTCGACACCGTTCTAATGGTGAATGGAAGTACTACAACTTGTACAAAGACGGTGAAGAAGACAAACGCTCATCCACCTACTCCCTACAGAGTGACTACAAGTTAGGCCCTAAGACATATTTGTATGGCAGCTTTAAAGGGGTGGATTCTCGCTACAGTGCTTATTTTAAAGACTATACGTTGTCAGGTGGTTTGGGTTACCAGTTCTCCTACACTGAGAACTTCATTTTAGAGGTAGAGGTAGGCCCTGGTTTTCGCTATCAAGAGCCAAACTTAGACGAAATAGATGATGACGATATTGTCTTTCCCGATATCGTTAGAGAAGGCATTTTTCGAGGAAATATCAACACAACTTGGCATGCGTTGGATAATTTAAGTTTCGCAGCTGATATTACGTTGGTAACAGGTAGAAGTAACACACGTACTGATAGTGAACTCAGTGTAACCAATGATATTACTGAAGATATTGCACTGAAACTGGCGCACTCTCGTCAGTATCACGATAAAGTGCCTGAAGGCTTAAGCAAAGCGGACAGCGTATTTTCCGTTAATTTACTTTTCGCTTTTTAACCCTTTTTCTCTCAGTTTTAGAAATAAAAAAGCACCTCCAAGGAGGTGCTTTTTAGTATTTCGTCTTGATACTGAATTACTCAGCAGCAACAACTTGTAGGTTAACTGTCGCGAAAACTTCAGAGTGAAGTTGAACGCTGATCTCGAACTCACCAGTGTTACGTAGAGCACCTTCAGGAAGGCGAACTTCGCTCTTAGCAACTTCAACGCCTGCAGCTGTGATAGCGTCAGCGATGTCACGAGTACCGATAGAACCGAATAGTTTGCCTTCGTCACCAGCTTTAGAAGCGATAACTACCGCTTCTAGAGCGTTAACTTTCTCTGCGCGAGCTTCTGCAGCAGCTAGTTGCTCAGCAACTTTAGCTTCTAGTTCAGCACGACGAGCTTCAAACATTTCAACGTTAGCTTTAGTTGCCATAACTGCTTTACCTTGTGGGATAAGGAAGTTACGAGCGTAGCCAGATTTAACGTTTGCAGTATCGCCAAGACCACCTAGGTTACCAATTTTATCAAGTAGAATAACTTGCATTGCTTAATCCTCTTTCTTAATAAAATGAACCGATTACTGATGCTTGTCAGTGTACGGTAGTAGAGCTAGGTAGCGTGAACGCTTGATAGCACGTGCTAGTTGACGCTGGTACTTAGCGCTTGTACCAGTGATACGGCTAGGTACGATTTTACCAGCTTCAGTGATGTAGTTTTTAAGAGTTGCTACGTCTTTGTAATCAATCTCTTGTACGCCTTCTGCAGTGAAACGGCAGAATTTACGACGACGGAAGAAACGAGCCATGGGCTATCTCCTGATCTTAAATTTGAGTAATGTTGTCGGCGTGTAACACTAATTTTCCCACGCCATTTCGGCCGGTTTGATAAGTGACAAAACCACTTACCTTAATGTTACTGCCTTGAACTAAATTCTGAGTTAGTGCTTGTGACCCAAGCCCGCTGACGACTACCGGCATACGACAATAAACTTGTCGAGGTAAGTCAGCTTCGATAATAGTAGAGCGATGCTCCAGCCAAAACCGACAGTGTTCAATGCCACCAGGGCTTTTACTACGAATGGGCGGTTTGGCAATGGTGCCGCTCAGCTCCATTCGATTGGCCATAAGAAAACTTACTCAGCAGCTTCTGACTTAGCTTCAGGCTTAGCTTCAGAACGCTCTTCACGACGTGGAGCACGCTCTTCTTTTTGCTTAAGCATGATAGATTGCTCAGTGATCGCTGCTTTAGTACGCATGATCATGTTACGTAGAACTGCATCGTTGAAACGGAAAGCAGTTTCTAGCTCATCAATTACAGCTTGGTCAGCTTCAACGTTCATAAGAACGTAGTGAGCTTTGTGAAGCTTGTTGATTGGGTAAGCCAGTTGACGACGGCCCCAGTCTTCTAGACGGTGGATTTTACCGCCAGCTTCAGTGATTGAACCAGTGTAACGCTCGATCATGCCAGCAACTTGCTCGCTTTGATCTGGGTGCACCATGAATACGATTTCGTAATGACGCATTGGTTGCTCCTTACGGATTATTCAGCTTCCACAAATGGCTCAGTCGTCCAGAGGAAGCAAGGAACTAAAGATAATTGACTGAGTTTAAGGAGCACGAATAGTACAGAAAGGGCGTAAAATAGGCAAGTGATTATTTGCTCAGCGCAGCGGATATTTAATTTCTTCTAATACTAGAAAACACAAAGGCTGCCAACAAGCTGGCAGCCTTTAAAATCAGCGTGTTATTGCGCTGGCTTATCGGTGCTTATTTAACTTCAGCCAGTTCAGCGCGCATTTGATCGATCACTTGTTTGTAATCTGGCTCACCGAAAATCGCCGAGCCTGCAACAAACATGTCTGCGCCCGCTTCTGCAATTTCACGAATGTTGTCAACCTTCACACCGCCATCGATTTCTAAGCGGATATCACGACCAGACTCGTCAATCATCTTACGAACGGCACGCAGTTTATCTAGTGTATGAGGAATGAATGATTGACCACCAAAACCAGGGTTTACCGACATCAGTAGAATCATGTCGACTTTATCCATAATAAATTCAAGACTTGCAAGTGGCGTTGCTGGGTTTAGTACCACACCAGCCTGACAGCCGTGCTCTTTAATTAACTGCAGTGTACGGTCTACATGATCAGAAGCTTCTACATGGAACGTAATCATCGACGCACCCGCTTTTGCGAAATCAGGAATAATACGGTCAACGGGTTTCACCATTAGGTGAACATCGATTGGCGCTGTGATGCCATAATCGCGTAGTGCTTTACACACAGGCGCACCAAAAGTCAGGTTTGGTACATAGTGGTTATCCATAACGTCGAAATGCACCACATCCGCACCCGCTGCGAGTACTTTTTCTACATCTTCACCGAGACGAGCAAAATCTGCCGATAAAATGGATGGAGCAATAAGAAAATCTTTCATACCTGACCTCAGTAGTAATGAGCAAACAATCTGCGCGCAATTCTACCGAAGCCAGTGGGGAGATCCACTATTTAGATATAATAGTGTGAGAATTAAGAGTTTGATTTATCCATGTCTGGGGCATGAAAAAGCGCAAGTAGCTCATCAACTTTATTACGACCGTTACCATTACGGCTAATGGTACGCTTTACTTTTACCACATTAAGATCCGCACCGTGATACAACCGACGTGTCAAGGTAGTGTCGTGGTTAGAAATCAACACAGGAATGCCACGTTCAGTCGCTGTTCTTTCAGCAATGTCGGCTAATGCAGCTTGGTCGTCCAATGTGAAACCATTACCTGCGTATGAGGTGAAATTTGCCGTATTTGAAAGCGGCGCATAAGGTGGATCGCAATACACGACGCTCCCTTTGCGCGCACGACGAAATGTTTCAGGATAACCTTCACAAACGAACGTAGCTTTTTTGGCTTTTTCTGCAAAAAACTCCAGTTCCGCCTCAGGGAAATACGGCTTTTTGTAAGAGCCAAACGGTACATTGAAGCCACCTTTTTTGTTGTAACGGCATAGGCCATTAAAACCAAAGCGGTTCATATACAAAAACGCTAAAGAGCGGTACATCACGTCATCGGTTTTATTAAATTCAGCGCGAATGTGTAGGTAGGCTTCTTTGCGGTTGTTCTCAGCGACAAACCAACGCTTCGCTTCAGAGATATACTCTTCAGGGCGTTCTTTCAGCAGGTTGTACAGATTGATCAAATCTGGATTGATATCTGCAAGTAGATAATGGTCATAATCGGTATTCAGAAACACTGAGCCCGCACCAACAAAAGGTTCAACTAGCTTTCGAGCCGGCGGCAAATGACGTTGGATGTCTTCAACCAGTCCGTATTTTCCTCCTGCCCATTTAAGAAAGGCTCGTTGCTTTTTCATCTACTGCTCTATCTATCGACCAAAAATTAAGGCTGCGGAATGTAACATATTTTTCAGGGAAGCTCAGGTTTATTTCACTCGTTCAATTTCACGGTGAACCTGACGGAGTGATTTTGCCCAAGGACTCACCGACTTAACCGAATCTGGCAAGCTTGCGACGGCATCACGAGCCATTTGAATTGTCGGATAATCTTGATATGTGATGATATACCACTCGGTGTCATTACGAACGGTAGGATAAATTCGCACTTGATTATTCAGTTGATGCTCATTGAGAAAGGATTGTACATCTTCCATTGAGGTCATAGCTGCGAGTTGTAAAGTATAAGCTCTTGGCGATAGCGCTTTTAGTTCTTCACGGGCAAATGAAAACTTCACAACAGGTTGGTTTACGTCACCCTCTTCTGACTGAGCAGGTGCTTGCGCCATATCTTGATTCGGTTTTACGACTTTAATCAAAGGAGAGCTAGTTTCATCGGCGGTTTCTGTCTTCTCTATACCTACGACGTCATCAATCGCTTTTGTGTCTGCTGAATCAGTTTTACCTTCAAGCAATGCATCGACCACATTCGACTCAATCACCACTCTTTGTTGATTGTCATCACTGCCTACGCTCGCTACTTCTTCTGTCACTGCTGGCGGTAATGAATCAGAATCATCAACCGCACCAGACTTATCAGGACTGCTAGAACCATCGGTTACAGGTTGCAGTGAAGACTGCGCTGCACTGATTCCTGACTCTTCAAAAGTTGGAATAGCCGTTTGCTCTAAACTGCCAGCAATTTGCTGCGCCTTATCATCAGGACTTGGTTGACTAAGCATCCACCAATAGCCACCAGCAGCAAGCAACAGTAATACTAATACCACCAACGCAATATTCAGGGGTGAACCGACAATCGAGCGGATAATGATCCTTTTTTCCACTTTCATCTCTCCTAACGCCATGATGTCACCCGGTACTGGGTCGACTTTTTTAAATGCATCTCGAACCCGTTTCTCAGACTCATCATCGACGTAGCGCGCAACAAGTGACTCAAAGAAACGACGAGCTTCCACTTCGGACAACATATCAATATCAAGCTCAACAGGCTTTATCTCTTGTCCATAACTGAGACGTGCTAGCAAACCTTCTAAACGTCCAGACTGTGTAAACAGTAAGACATTGATGGTCCAATTTGGCTTATGGTGCGCCTCTAAGACCAGCATCCAAAGCTCAGAGATAAGTGTCTCACTCAATAAATGCGCATCATCTACAACAATTGCAATGTCACACGGCTCATCACCTAAAAGCCTTTCAAGGCTATCAAGTAAAGGCTCTTGCTGATTAAACAATGCGTCCGAAACTAGTTGACTCAAAATAAGGACGCGATGCTGCACATCGTCTTGATTAGAATGACAAAGTAACAAACATTGATTCTTGTTACTGGCACCCACTTCAAGGTATCGCTGCGCTAACCAAGATTTCCCGTACCCATCATGACCATTAATCGCAATGAGATTGGAACCAAAGTTAGTCAGTAGACCTAATCTATCAAGCAACTCGATTTGAGAATCTAATTCCAGTACGTGAGCAACACTCATCTAATAACCTTAATACACTACAAGAATGACGCCCAAAGGCGCCATTACAAGGTTAAATATCGCGACCGAAGTCTATTGCCTGCTTGAGTACGTCTTGCGTCGTATCAGCAATTACCTCGGCAGTGCCAATGCCTGTAGGCAAAACCAATCGTAATTGACCAGAGAGGACTTTCTTATCTCGCATCATGTGCTTGATGAAGTCATCGAAATTCATACTGTCTGGAGTATGCACAGGCAGTTTTGCACGACGCAAAATCGCAACAATACGCTCAAATTGCTCTTCCGAGATCAGACCGCGTAGATGCGACGTTTTGGCCGCCATAACAGTGCCGGAAGATACCGCTTCACCATGCAGCCAATTGCCATAGCCAAGTTCCGCTTCAATCGCATGACCAAAGGTGTGACCTAAGTTAAGCAAAGCACGGATGCCCGATTCTTTCTCATCCTGAGCCACCACTTCCGCTTTTATTTCACAGCAACGTGCGATCGCATAAGTTAGTGCTTCTTCATCCAACGCATACAAGCGCTCAAGATTGTCTTCTAACCATACAAAAAAATCTGCATCGTAAATAATGCCGTACTTAATGACTTCGGCGATACCCGCAGCGAACTCACGTTCAGGCAACGTCGACAGGCAGTTCGTATCAATGATCACGGCTTTAGGTTGGTAAAACGCACCTATCATGTTCTTACCCAACGGATGGTTAACCGCGGTTTTTCCACCAACCGAAGAGTCCACTTGGGATAGTAATGTGGTCGGTATTTGAATAAAGTCGACCCCACGCTGGTAACAGGCAGACGCAAAACCCACAAGGTCGCCAATAACACCACCACCTAACGCGATGATCACAACATCACGAGCATAACTCCCTTCCAGTAAGAAGTTCATTACTTGATTAAATACATCCAAGTTTTTGTACTGTTCACCATCAGGCAATTCTAACAAGGATGCACTACAACCGAGCTGCTCGAGTTGCTTTAAAATTTTGTCTGCATACAAAGGCGCCACTGTGACATTACTGATCACAACAACTTTTTGTTTTGCATTTTTGTTTGAGAGAACTTGAGAGAGGTACGCCGGGTCCTCAAATAACCCGGCGCCAATAGAGATTGGGTAGCTACGCTCAGCTAGGTTGACCGTAATCCGTTCCATCGGTTTGCTCCAATTAAAAAAAAGATAAAGACTTATCTCTCTTCTAGCATTTTTACGATCTGGTTGGCTACCACTTTTGCACTTTGATCGTCAGTGCGAACAGTGTAATCCGCTACTTCTTCATATAAAGGATTACGTTCTTCAGCTAATTGCTCCAGTACTTCGCGAGGGTTATCCGTTTGAAGTAAAGGACGCTTCTTGTCGCGGTTTGTACGCGCAAGTTGCTTTTCAATCGTCGTTTCTAAGTAAACAACAACACCACGTGCCGAAAGACGATTGCGGTTTTCTTTGCTCTTAACAGAGCCACCGCCAGTCGCAAGCACGATGCCTTGCTCTTGTGTTAGGTCTTCAAGTACCGCTTCTTCACGCTTGCGGAAGCCTTCTTCACCTTCTACATCAAAAACCCAAGAGATGTCTGCACCAGTGCGTTCTTCGATCACTGTATCGGAGTCAACAAACTCCATATGCAGTTGCTGTGCTAGATGTCTACCAATTGTACTTTTGCCGGCGCCCATTGGGCCAACAAGGAAAATATTACGTTTCTCAGCCATGTTTAGCAGTAATTTACAACATTGATTCAATAAGATCGCCACAAGAAAACACAGCTAAACTGCTGTTCTACAAGGCTTGTGGCACCAGTTCCTCACAGATAATTCGTGATAAGACCCGAAATTATCCAAGCATGGTGCCACTATTGCAACTTTATTTTTGATTTAATCAGTTTTTCCCGAGACAGAACTACTGAATCACCACCTTAGGCGTGACGAAAATTAACAGCTCACTTTTGCCAACATTCTCATAACTTCGACGAAAAAGAGCACCTAATAGCGGCAGGTCGCCCAACAAAGGCACTTTGTCCACCGAGTTAGTAATGCTGTGCTGAAAAATACCACCAAGAACGACCGTTTCACCGTTATTCACTAACACTTGCGTCCCGATACGTTGAGTATCAATCGCAACAGCTTCACCAGTGCCTGTCTTCACGACTTGTCCTGGTCTATCTTGCGTGACACTTAAATCCAATACTAAGCGGTTATCCGGTGTGATTTGCGGGGTTACCTTCAAACTTAATACCGCCTTTTTGAACGTCACCGTCGTTGCACCACTTGATGATGACTCTAGGTAAGGAATCTCTGTACCTTGTTCGATATAGGCAGGTTTCTTATTGGTAGTGATCAAACGTGGGCTCGAGATAATCTCAGCTTTAGACTCTTGTTGCAGCGCAGAAAGCTCAAGATCCAACAAGGTGTCTGAACCTAACTTTGCGACCTGAAAAGCAATGCTGGTCGCATTCGGGCTGGTTGCAGCTAAGTTTACATTTAGGAAGTCATCGATCCCTACTCCATCACCGTCACCACCGTCATCACCCTCTTCTCCATTATAGAGACCGATCGTGGCGAGGTTGTTCTCAATAGAACCACCCACTGTATTACTGCCATTAATAGACGTAAAACCCCAACGAATCCCTAACTCGTCCATGTTACCTTCATTGATGGTCACAATACGCGCCTCAATTTGAACCTGTTTAACTGGAATATCCAAAGACTCAATAATTTCTCGAATCACCTCGATGTTTTCAGGTAACTCTCTAATCAATAACGAGTTAGTTCGCTCATCAATGGTCATACTGCCGCGCTCTGACAGCATGCTGATATTTCCTTCACCATTGATCATCTCCGCAATGTCTGATGCTTTAGCAAAATTAACTTTGATGATTTCAGATGAAAGCTCTCCCATTTCTTCCGTCAATTTTTGTTTTTCTAACTGCTGCTTCTCACGCAAGTCCAGCTCATCAGTCGGAGCAACTAAAATCACGTTGCCATCAACACGCTTATCTAACCCCTTAACTTGCAAAATAATATCCAGCACTTGCTGCCAAGGGACACCATCAAGACGAAGCGTGAGGTTGCCTTCTACAGAGTCGGAGACAACCAAATTGAATTGGTTGTAATCAGCAATAAGCTGCAAGACGTTTCGCACAGGAATATCTTGGAAGTTAATCGAAATAAGCTTACCTTCTCTTTCTAAAATGCTTTTATCTGGGGCTTTCTCATTGGGTTTGATCTTCGCTACTTTGATTTCCAAAAAACGCCCCGTTAAACGGTAATCATGCATGTATTCTTCATTGATGTGCGCAACCAAGCGCGTCGTCGAGGTGTCGCGAAACACTTCTACGCTCTCAACCACAGTCGAAAAGTCTTTCACGTCTAGGAGATACAATTGCTCGTCTTTTACTGAAGTGTTAAGCAAATCGATACTTAACCCTTCCTGTACACGCTTGATATCTACAATCGCGGCCGGTGACGCCAATTCGACGACAATCACGGCGTCTTTATCTTTATTAGTTCGAAAGTCGATACTTTTTAGGGCATTGGACGAAACTTCTTCAGCTGCCGCTAAAGGGGCTAAAAATACAAACAACCATAAGGAGAAGAGCCCAGTAAGTATCCTTGGTGTACGTGTTAATCCTTGTCTCATTTTCATTACTCAATATCAAAAATAAATGGGGCTATCTCAAAGCCAACTTAACTTTACGTTTTTGCCAACATCCTAAGCCGTCGGGCAACGTTTCATTAATCAACAAATAGGAGTGGCTGACATGGGTCACTTTGCCATTATTGCGTCCGAGGTATTGACCCGGCTTAACTTTATAGACGGTGCCATTGGGAGCCTGAACGAGGCCAGAAACCGTGTTATCCATGCCCATGACACCTTTCAAACGTAATTGGCTTAATGGGAATTTTTCTAATTTGCCAGTTCGCCTTCTTGAGGGCGGTTGCCAACAATCTTTTCTTGCAACTGGCTGAGTCGCGATGGTGGCTTCTTTGGGTAATTCAAAGGGTGCACGCTGTACTTCCGGTGCGTACGTGACTGCAACATACTTGTCTGCGGGCTTAAGCTTCTCGACCTCTCGACGCGCCTGTGTTTCCACTCCTCGAATAAAATCCGTCAATGATTCATCATTCGCCTGGCAGCCCATCAATAGAGAACCCATCAGTACCAGCAACAAAGACTTACTTGTCATTTTTCGTCTCCTCCGGCTTAAACTGATAGGTATTAGCACGCACCCGAAAGTGCAGGGTTTCGCTCTCTTGGCTGACACGTTGCCAAGTCACATCTTTAAACGTGATGATTCGAGGTAGCGTCGCTATTGCCTGAGAAAAATGGCCGATGTCATGAAAGTCGCCCGTTAACTCTATGTTTAAAGGGAGACGATAAAGGAAGTGCTCTGATTGTTTTTCGCCCCAGTCGATTCGGGTGAAAGTCAGCTTATTGTCGATGCCAAGCTCATTCACTGAAGCGAGCATTGTAGCCAGCTCTTTTTGCGCAGGCAGTTGCTGCAGTAATAACTCGTAACGAGTGGTAAGTTCATCCAATTGAGATTGAAGCTGAGGCAACGCTGCCACTTTGTTCGCTTTGATCTTCAATGCCACCTTGAGTGTCTGCTCCTGCTGAATCAAGTGATTCAACTGTTCGTCTTTCGGTTTAAGGTAAAACCAATAACCTAAGCCTTGAATCGCCATGATCAGAAGTGCGATTACTACAATCTGGGGCAACAATGGCCACTCGGCCATTTCATCTATTTCGAGATCCTGCCAATCAACCACGTTGAGCCTCCAATTTCTTCTCCGTTACTTTGAACATGAAAGACACTTTGAATGTTTGAAACTCTTTCCCAAAACGGGCTTTGCCGTGAACGATGGAATGCATTTCTACGTCGTTCAACTTGGCCGAGCGCTCCATGTTGTCCAGCATCGTGGCAAGTTTTGGAGTGCTATCAGAGATCCCAGAGATCTCAATTTCCAGATCATTCATTTTGATCTTGTCGACATATACACCTTCAGGGATAACGGCAGGCATTAAGTTCATGAACTCGGTCGTTTTGTTTCGTCCGTTTTGTAAACCTTCAACGACCTTTAGACGTTCGAGGATTTTGCTGTGCTCTTGCTCTGCAATTTTCATTGCTTCAATACGCTGGTCGAGTTCGGCAATGTAGTGAGTGAGGTAATCGAGCCGCTCCTGTTGTTGATCTTGTTGGTACTCAAAAAACTTTCCAATACCCCACTGGATGCCAACAGCGACCAACATGCCTAATGCGACCAAACTGATGAAACGACGTCGGTGCTCTTCTCTTTGATTCTCTCGCCAAGAAAGTAAATTAATGCGATAAAGCACGGGCGCCTCCTAGCCAATGAATGCCACGAACGGCCAGTCCGGCGGCTGTTGAGAAATGCTGCCAATCCACAGCACGACGCTTACGCTTAGACACCTTCATCTCAAATAGCCCTAGCGGATTTAGCAATTCACACTCTAACGACAATTGTTGAGACAACTCCTCTGCGAGCATGGGAGTGGAGGCCCCTTCCCCTGATAACCAGATACCCTTGATGTTTTGTGAGCCATTGATTGAGGTATAGAGCTGCATCTGGCGCTTTACTCGCTCTATGATTTGACGGTTAAACAGCTCTGTTTTCTCCTGAGCATCATCGGACAGAAAATCGACTGGAGAAGCGCTGTTTGCTCCGCGTGTGCCGTAAGCAAACTCTTTGTGAAACAGTTCACCTTGTTCGGTAAACATGGTGAAGGAGCTCGATAAGGTGCCAATATCGAGTAAGCAGTATTTGTTTTTGTCAGGAAAGCGATCGGCGGTGAGCTTCCAGATATGACCAAGGCTTTGCGAATGCACGTCCACTAAAACAGGTTTTAGTCCGGACTTTTGTAATGCATCGACTCGGCCTTCTACCACATCTTTTCTTGTCGCAAACACTTGATAGCTATCACTGCCACTCTGCCCGCCCTCAGCGCGAAGACGAACGATGTCTAAACTCAGCTCTTCGACAGGGAATGGCGATTGATGAGAAAAGGCTTGTATCACTGCAAACTCAACTTCACTCTCTTCAAGATTTTGTTCTATTTGCAGTTTCTTGCTAATTACCGAGTTATCAGGAACTGAGATCGCAACTTTTTTAGCGCCAAAAGGCAGTTCTTTTTTTATCTGCTTGAGGGTCTTTACAATTTCTTGATGATTTATGGTGTTATTTTCAGCGACAATACCTTCCTTTAGTAATATTTCTTTGTAACCCAACAGAGCGTAATTGTTGCCTGTGGGTTTAAGTACTACGGCTTTGAGGCTGTTATGGCCTATATCGATGCCGGTAACGATTAGCTTATCCATCTCTTACTCTCGCTCCGAAATTTCTTCGTGCAAAGGTTGTTATTAGCATCCAAATAAGAGTTAATATCTCTTATGTGCTAAATTTTTGACCTAAGAGTACAAGGGTTTGCCGTTACACAGCCTCAACCAATCAGGGATTCTCCGGTGAAGTTCATAAAGCGTTTATTATTTTTAACATTGATTTGCATAATTCTTGGAGTCACCACAATATTTGGCTTCTATCAGTATGTGAAGCCTGAATTGCCAGATGTTGCAACTCTAAAAGACGTTGAATTACAAACACCTATGAAGGTGTTTAGTCAAGACGGGAAGCTGATCGCACAGTTCGGTGAAAAGCGTCGTATTCCTGTTACTTATGACGAAATTCCTCAAGACTTAATTCACGCGCTCATCGCAACCGAAGATAGCCGTTTCTACGAGCATCCTGGTATCGACCCTATCGGCATCACTCGTGCAGCTGTTGTTGTTGCGGTTTCAGGCTCGGCTAAACAGGGTGCAAGTACGATTACGCAACAGCTAGCTCGTAACTTCTTCTTATCTAATGAGAAGAAGATCATGCGTAAGATTAAAGAGATTTTTATTGCTATCCATATTGAGCAGCTTTTAAGTAAGCAAGAAATCATGGAGCTTTATGTCAATAAAATCTTCCTTGGTTACCGCTCATATGGCTTTGGTGCTGCCGCTCAAGTGTATTTTGGTAAGAGCCTTGATGAATTGACGTTAAGTGAGATTGCAACACTCGCTGGTATGCCAAAAGCGCCATCAACCATGAACCCAATTTACTCTCTTGAGCGCGCAACAAAACGCCGTAACGTTGTATTAATGCGAATGCTTGATGAGAAATACATTACACAAGAGCAGTATGACGAAGCACGCAATGAACCTATCGTGGCGCGTTATCATAGCGCTGAGATTGAGCTTTCCGCACCTTACGTAGCAGAGTTGGCTCGTGCATGGGCAGTAAAAGAGTACGGTGAAGAAGAAGCTTACACCTCTGGCTTGAATATCTACATGACTGTGGATTCTAAACTGCAAGATGCTGCAAATACGTCTGCGGTAAATAACCTCTTGTCATACGATGAACGTCATGGCTACCGTGGTGCAGAAAGTGTGCTTTGGAAAGAAGGGGAAGCGGCCTGGGACAATGAGCAAATAGAAAAGCACCTGAAGAAACAGCCAACTTATGGTGACCTTTACCCTGCGGTTGTGACGAAAGTCGATGATAAGACGGCACAAGTATGGGTTAAGAACCATGAAGAGCAAACCATCCCTTGGACTGGAATGCACTGGGCGCGTAAGTACATTACTGATAACCGCCAAGGCTCAACACCAAAGTCAGCGCATGATGTGCTAGCGACAGGTCAACAAGTTTGGGTTCGCGAAGTAAGTGAAACCGATGAAGATGACAACACAACACTGAGCTGGAAACTGAGCCAAGTGCCGACAGCAAACACCGCGTTTGTTGCGATGAACCCAGAAAATGGCGCGATATTGTCGCTGGTTGGTGGTTTCAACTTTGTTCACAGCAAGTTTAACCGTGCAACCATGTCAGTGCGTCAGGTTGGTTCAAGTATCAAGCCTTTCATCTACTCGGCAGCAATTGACAAAGGACTAACTCTAGCCACTTTGATTAACGATGCGCCGATTAACAAGTGGGATGCAGGTTCTGGTTCAGCTTGGCGACCAAAAAACTCACCACCAACTTATGGTGGTCCAACGCGTCTTCGCCTCGGCTTAGCTCAATCAAAAAACGTCATGGCAGTGCGTACACTCCGTGAAGTTGGCCTCGAGGAGACACGTCAGTACCTTACTCGTTTCGGTTTTGATATTAACCAAGTACCACGCTCTGAGACCATCGCACTCGGAGCTGGTAGCTTAACACCAATGAAAGTGGCACAAGGTTACTCTGTGTTTGCGAACGGTGGTTATTACGTTGAACCATTCTATGTAGAACGCGTGGAAGATGCATTCGGTGAAGTACTGTTTAAAGCCAATCCAAAGAGTGTTTGTCATAAGGATTGTCCGCAAATGAGCGAGCAGCCAGAAAATCGCTACGCTGATGAATTTGGCGAACAAGACGTCGCGATTGATGGCCTTGCAACAGACAATGCCCTTGAAAATGATGAACCTCAATATGCACCGCAAGTTATCTCTGAACAGAATGCATTCTTAATGCGTGAGATGATGTACAGCAACATTTGGGGTGGCGGTAACTGGCGTGAAGGCACAGGTTGGAATGGTACAGGCTGGCGCGCGCAAAAACTTGGTCGTCGTGATATCGGGGGTAAAACGGGTACAACGAATGATTCCAAGGATGCTTGGTACAATGGCTATGGACCTGGTGTCGTTGCGATAGCTTGGGTTGGCTTTGATGATCACTCACGTGCACTTGGCCGCACCACTGTTAACAGCAACCTAGGGCAAGGCCAAATTTCTGGTGCCGAGTCGGGTGCGAAAACCGCAGAGCCTGCTTGGATTGACTTCATGCGTGTTGCGCTAGAAGGGACGCCGGAGCAAGGTAAAAATATTCCAGAGGATATTATTCGAGTTCGTATTGATCGCAACAGCGGTATGCTAACGCACAAGGTAGATAGCACATCAATGTTCGAATACTTTGAAAAAGGCACGGAGCCTACCGAATACGCTGGCGACCGTTTAGAAGATAGTATTTATTCTTCAGGCTCTGGCGCAGAAGAACTGTTCTAAATCACAAAAGCACAAGGGAGAGCATCAAGCTCTCCCTTTTTTATGTCTGCTTTTTATGCTGCTGCATTCAATGATGGATAAGAAGCCAACACCTCTTTAATCTTCGCTGCTAAAGCTTCAAACCTAGCTCGTAATGGTGAGCCCGGACGGTATACGAGAACGATATTACGCGAGGGGGTTGGGTTAACAGCTGGTACGTAGCATACGCCATCTTTTTGCTTCTCATTAGGGATAGAAAGCTGAGGCAATAACGTAATCCCCGCACCGGCAGCAACCATATTGCGTAACGTCTCCAAGCTGGTGGCTTTAAAACGCTCATCGTCTTTTGCACCAGCGGCAAAACAAAAACCTAACGCTTGATCTCGCAGACAGTGGCCGTCTCCCAACGCTAAAACGGTTTTACCATTCAGCTCCAACATATCAACATGGTCGAGAGAGGCCCACTCGTGGTCACATGGCACTGCGACACTTAATGGCTCTTGATACACTTCGATCTCTTTAAATGGCGCAGTTTCATCAACCGAAGCTAAAACTAAGCAATCTAGTTTGCCTTCTTCCAATTGACGCACTAATTGATGTGTTTGAGCTTCGTGCAGAAATAGCTCCAGCTCAGGAAATGCTTCTTTTATCTGCGGCAGAATTTTGGGTAGTAGATAAGGCCCAACCGTCGGGATGAAACCAATATGCATCGGTCCAGTCATGGCTCCGCTTTGACCGCTTGCCATATCTCTGAAGGTTTTCACTTCACTTAAGATGCGCTTAGCCTGCTCCACCAGCTGTAACCCTGAATCGGTAAACAAAACACGTCGGCTGCTTCGCTCTAAAAGCGTGGTCCCGAGTTCGTCCTCTAGTTTACGAATTTGCCCACTCAATGTTGGCTGGCTAACAAAACATGCCTCTGCCGCTTTGCGAAAGTGCTTATGTTCCGCAAGTGCAACTAAGTACTCAAAATCTCGAATATTCATACTTCACGCTTCGCTTCTTTAACAATAGCTAATACCTATCAAAACCATAACACCAAACGATTAGAGCTATCAAAGGATTTTTACAATAATGGGCTCAACAAAACGAAACAGAGCGACGAAAAACGCTAAGCTCTATACGCATAATTTAAAATAGTTAAAGGAAATCATTATGTTTGTATCTAAAGAAGGTCAACAAGTCCCTCAAGTTACTTTTCCAGTTCGTCAAGGTGACTCTTGGGTGAATGTAACGACCGATGAACTATTTAAAGGTAAGACCGTTATCGTATTTAGCTTACCGGGTGCATTTACTCCAACCTGTTCATCAAGCCATCTACCTCGTTACAACGAATTGTTCCCTGTATTTAAAGAGCACGGAGTGGATGAGATTATTTGTGTCTCGGTCAATGATACGTTCGTGATGAATGCATGGAAACAAGACCAAGAAGCAGAAAACATTACCTTCATCCCGGATGGTAATGGTGAATTCACCGATGGCATGGGTATGTTAGTGGATAAAAATGACATCGGCTTTGGCAAACGTTCATGGCGTTACAGCATGCTAGTAAAAGATGGCGTAGTGGAAAAAATGTTCATTGAGCCAAACGAACCAGGCGACCCATTCAAGGTGTCAGACGCAGATACGATGCTGAACTACATAGCGCCTGACTACAAAACGCAAGAATCCATCACGGTGTTCACTAAACCAGGCTGCCCTTTCTGTATGAAAGCGAAACAAAATCTAATTGACCACGGTCTTCAATATGAAGAAGTAATTCTGGGTAAAGACGCAACAACAGTTAGTCTACGAGCTATATCTGGTCGCACGACTGTTCCACAAGTCTTTATCGGTGGCAAGCACATCGGCGGTAGCGAAGAGCTAGAAGCGTATCTAGGCTAAGCTGTCCATAGCCTACACCCTCGGTCTCCGGTGCCTTTTGGCTCGGAGGCCAACCCTAAACCACTTCTTCTACTAGTCTAGATAAGTAGTTATCTGCCAATAAGGTGACTACTTATCCAGATTCAACTATCCAATTCACTCTCCAAGCTCAATGTTGCTAGCTTGGCTTAAAACAAAAGCGAGAGTTCACGATGAAACAAGTTAATGTCGACGTAGCAGTTATTGGTGGCGGGACGGCTGGTCTTGGTGCTTATCGAGCAGCAAAAGCTCATACCAACAGCGTGGTAATGATTGAGGGCGGTCCCTACGGAACAACCTGTGCTCGTGTCGGATGCATGCCGTCTAAGCTGTTAATTGCGGCAGCAGAAAGTGTTCATCAAATCGAAAAAGCACCTGGATTTGGGATACACCCGCAAGGTGAAGTACGAATTAACGGACGAGAAGTTATGGATCGTGTAAAGCGCGAACGCGATCGTTTTGTTGGCTTTGTGCTTGAAAGTGTCGATGATATTCCCGCTGAAGACAAACTATCGGGCTACGCGAAGTTTGCCGATGACCACACTCTCATCATAGATGATCATACTCAGGTCACCGCACAGCGCATTGTTATTGCGACAGGATCTCGTCCGACATATCCGGCAGCTTGGAATGAACTGGGTGATCGCCTAGTGATTAACGATGATGTATTTGACTGGGATGACTTACCAGAGTCCGTGGCAGTATTTGGCCCAGGAGTCATCGGCCTTGAATTGGGTCAGGCTTTACACCGCCTAGGAGTGAACGTGAAGCTCTTTGGCCTTGGAGGACAAGTGGGCCCACTGACAGACCCAGAGGTGATGGCGTATGCAGATAAAGCCTTTAAGGAAGAGTTCTACCTTGATGCAGATGTAAAAGTCGAAAGCATGAAACGCATTGCTTCGTCAGACAATGACGGCGAAGACAAGGTCGAAATCCAATTCATCAACCATGATGGCGAATTAGAAACTTTCGTTGTCGATTACGTATTGGCCGCAACGGGTCGTCGTCCAAACGTCGATAAGCTGGCGATCGAGAACACCAATGTGGCTCTCGATGAACGTGGCGTACCAACGGCGGATCACTACACATTGCAAACTTCGGTAGAGAGCATCTTCATCGCAGGTGATGCAAGTAACCAAATTCCACTGCTGCACGAAGCCGCTGACCAAGGCCGTATTGCTGGAGACAACGCAGGCCGTTTCCCAGATATTCGTGCGGGTCTGCGTCGCTCACCAATTTCAGCCGTGTTCTCCGACCCTCAAATTGCTATGGTTGGAGAAACATATAAACAACTAGAAACACGTCTAGGCACATGTGGATGTTTCGCAACCGGTGAAGTCTCGTTTGAAAATCAAGGACGTTCGCGCGTCATGCTTCGTAATAAAGGCATTCTGCATGTCTACGGAGAGCAAGGCACTGGACGTTTTTTAGGTGCAGAAATGATGGGCCCGAATGCAGAGCATCTTGCGCACCTTTTAGCATGGGCGCACCAAAATAGGATGACGATTTCTGAGATGTTAGATATGCCCTTCTATCACCCAGTGATTGAAGAAGGCGTCCGCACCGCTCTACGTGATTTGAATGCAAAACTACACTTAGGGCCAGAAATGGTGAAACATTGTCTTGACTGCGGCCCTGGCTGCTAACGCTTTCAGGCTTCTATCTAAATATAAGCAAAGCCTCGTCATCAACGAGGCTTTGCTTTACTACTTTGGCGCAATGAAATCTCTCTTACGCTGCCATCATTGCATAGCGGCTGACCATACAAATCGCGACAACACCGATCATAAAGAACCCACCAGCGATACTTAGCGCAAGTTTCAACTCTGTCGACATCATTATATTTCCTGTTAAAGACTGACAGAGCACCATACATCAATTACGTGCCACAAAGCTTTTACAAAGCTAACTTTCCATTTTTGGTTGTGTCATAGCGCTCTAAGTCCGGTACAAGAAACGCTTTCCACCATATAGTTAGATATATAATCTGAAGCAACACTAATGGTTTGGAAAACACTATGACTTGTCGCCGCTGCGAAGAACATTGGTTTTGGAAAAAACTTGGACGTTGCCAACGATGCTTGGATCAATTGACGGTACTTTCTGTACTGTATTGGATTGTGTGGTGGTTTACGCTCAAAGATGATCCACAAAGCATCGAGTCGATCGCTTTGATCTTTGCCGGCTTCGCTTTCAACGTTTTGTTGTTTTTACACTTATGGATGCGTTTTGTCATCTTGCCTTGGCAGCGTCGACGGGGACAAAAAAAGGCGAATAAAAAAGAGAAAAGTGACAGATAGAAAAAAGCCCCAAAACCAATGTCAGTTCTGGGGCTCTCTTAGATTCTTCTAAGAAAAAGCAGTGGTACTTTAATAGACCGGGCTTCCTCTCAAAGGTTCCAAATTTTTTCGATTTTTTTAGCGAATACTGATGTAAGTAAGCAGGAAAATGACTATGTCATTGAATGCTAATAAAATCACTCCACAACTTCAGTTCATGCCACATGCGTTTTTTGGATCACTTGCTCCATTAAATTGATCTCAAGCGCTACCTCATCACATGCATGTTGACGTGGGCACTGATCGCAATCTTTCAGAACTTTCTCCGGCAGTAATGACTTCGATGTCGGTAAAAAGCTTTGCTTCATAAAGAACTCAGGCGTTCGCGTTAGAACAAAGACTTTCTTGATCGCCATCTGGCGCGCTTTCTCAACCAAATAGTTCACAATCGCACTACCCTGCCCTTGGCCTTGCCAGCCCGCTTCGATACCAAGAGAGCGTATTTCAGCCAATCCTGAGTCATACACATATAGAGAAGCGCAACCCGTCACTTCACCATGATGCTCAGCCACCGCGAAAGAGCCAATATCTCTCACGAGCTCATTACGAGAGCGCGGAAGATTCTCACCAAGGTTCGCCCAGTAAGCAACCATACCTTCCAATGTTTCAATGTCCGTCAAACGTGCAGGACGCACTTTCACCGCCGAGCTGTCACGCTGGCTCAGGCGCTTATCCGCTTGTTCTACCGCGTAAGCGACCTGGTGAGGCGAAACACCACCCAAAGCACAACGCTTTTCCAGACACGAATCGATAGTCAGGATGTCATACACATCCGCTTCAATGACCTCTGAGAAGGCTTTTAACTCTTCGATAGACAGTTCTTCTAGCGCACAACCTTTAGCAATAGCACCAACGACCGCGACACCGACGATGTGGTGAGCTTCACGGAATGGGATGCCTTTCGCCACTAAGTAATCAGCTAACTCCGTCGAGTTTGCGTAACCTTGTTTCGCCGCTTCTAGTGTGCGCTCGCCATTCACTTTAATACCGTCAAAACACAGAGCTGCCATTTCCATGCAGTCGTTCCATGTATCTAAAGCGTCAAACAACCCTTCTTTATCTTCCTGCATGTCTTTGTTGTACGCCAATGGCAAGGCTTTAACTGTCATCATCATGCTCGATAAGGCGCCATAGACACGCCCTGTCTTACCACGGATCAACTCAAGTGCATCTGGGTTTTTCTTCTGTGGCATTAGTGACGAACCAGATGTCACCGTATCCGCTAACTCAATGAAGTTTGACTCGCCTGAATTGTAGAAGATCATATCTTCTGCAAGACGAGAAAGGTGAAGCATAGAAATCGACGCCACCGACATCAGTTCCATCACATGATCACGATCTGAAACCGAATCGAGTGAATTACGCGTAGCACGGTGGAAACCGAGATTATGTGCTAATTGTTCGCGATCAATCGGATAAGCCGTTCCCGCTAACGCACCCGAGCCAAGTGGACAAGTGTCGAGACGCTGTAAGGCATCATTCAGACGAGAGTAGTCTCGCTCGAACATTTCAACATAAGCCAAGCACCAGTGAGCAAAGGTTACAGGTTGAGCACGCTGAAGATGAGTATAGCCTGGCAATACGGTGCCTTGGTGCTGTTTAGCAACATGGACCATTTGTGCTTGTAGGCGATCTAAAGCAATCAATAATTGCTGACCTTGCTGACGACACCAAAGTTTCAAGTCTGTGGCGACTTGGTCATTCCGAGAACGCCCAGTGTGGAGTTTTTTACCTAAATCTCCCACTTTACTGATTAGCTGCTGTTCAACCCAAGAGTGGATATCTTCTGCATCAGAGCGAAGAATTTGGTGAGGGTCTTCCATCACTTCTAACTTCAGCTCATTTAAAGCAAGTTCCAGTTTTTGCTGTTCTTCTGCCGATAGCACATCAACAGAAAGCAGAGCTTTAGACCATGCGATTGAACCTACGATGTCTTGCTCAGCTAATCGGTAGTCAAAACGCAACGAATCATTGAACTCTTTAAATCTGGTGTCTGCCGCTTGGGTAAATCTTCCGCCCCATAATGCCATTGCGTCTCTCCTGATGACTATTGCTTACTTTAACGTTCTCGAATGAGTAGTAACCAATTTGATGGTCATTTGCTCACTTTTTCTTATGGGTCAACGTTACGGCAATTTCGACAAAAAATAAAGTATAAATTCAATATTTTTACATATATATTCAAACCAACTTTAGATACCCGCTTTTAGAAACCAAAAGACCCGCCTATAAATGGCGGGTCTTTATTCAATCCAAGATGGATGTTAAGGGATTATTTCTTCTGGCTGTTCAATGCACGAATACGGCTTGATAGCGAGTAAAGACGGATGAACCCACCTGCATGGCTTTGGTCGTAAACTTCATCTTCACCAAAAGTCGCGAACTCTTCTGAATACAAGCTGTTGTCAGAACGTTTTTGCGTGACTGTCGCTTGACCTTTGTAAAGCTTAACAACCACTTCACCGTTAACGTCTTGCGCTAGCTCTTCTGAAGCAGCAAGGATCGATTTACATAGTGGCGTAAACCAACGGCCATCGTATACAAGGTGAGACGCTTTTAGACCTAGCTCCTCACGGAATTCGAATGATGATTTGTCTAGCACAAGCTGCTCTACAGCACGCAGCGCTTCCATCATGATGGTGCCTCCCGGTGTTTCATAACAACCACGAGACTTCATCCCAACAAGACGGTTTTCCACGATATCGATACGACCAACACCGTGCTTAGCGCCCTTCTCGTTTAGGTAAACCAGTGCGTTGTATGGTGTCATCGCTTCACCATCAACTTCGACCACTTCACCTTTTTCTACTTTCAGCGTGACGTATTCCGCTTCATTTGGCGCTTGCTCTGGGTCGACAGTCCACACCCAGCAGTCTTCGTTTGGTGCGTTCCACGTATCTTCTAAAACGCCGCCTTCCGTCGAAATGTGCCATGCGTTTGCATCACGTGAATAGATCTTAGTAAGAGACGCAGAGCAAGGAATATTACGCTCAGCGAGGTAATCCAAACACTCTTCACGACTCACTAGGTCCCACTCACGCCAAGGTGCAATCACTTGTAAGTCCGGTGCTAGTGCTGCGAATGCGCCTTCGAAACGTACTTGGTCGTTACCTTTACCTGTACAGCCATGACACAGAGCGTCCGCGCCCACTTTACGTGCCACTTCAACCTGCGCTTTGGCAATGATTGGACGCGCCATTGATGTACCTAGCAGGTACTTACCTTCGTAGTACGCGCCAGTTTTTAGCGTTGGGTAAATGTAGTCTGCGACCATTTCTTCTTTCAAGTCAGCGATGTAGCACTCAGAAGCACCAGAGGCTTTTGCTTTCGCTTCAATGCCTTCTAGCTCTTCGGCACCTTGACCAACATCGGCGACGAAAGCAACGACTTCACAGTCGTAGTTCTCTTTTAGCCACGGGATAATTACTGAAGTATCTAGACCGCCTGAGTATGCGACTACCACTTTATTTACGTTCACTTTGCTCATGTTTTTTCTCCAAACTTAACTGGCGCTGCGCTCGGCGGTCAGTGCCAACTACGACTTCCTAATATTGAATTCTTTTGCTGATGCTTATTGAGGCAAGAATTGAGTACCAATACTTTCACCAGCGAATAACTGTGCTAATTTTTCTGGGTAACGCCAGGTCGCGACTTCAATTGGACGGCCAAGATCATTGGCGGCCTCCAAAGCGGCTTTAACTTTGACGATCATGCCATCGGTGATCACATATCCATCGATCAACGAGTTAGCTTGCTGCTCTGACAGGGTTTTGATCAAATGGCCTTTTCCATCTAATACACCACTCACGTCTGATAACAGGACCAACTCTGCATCTAATGCGCCCGCAACCGCGACTGCTGCTTGATCAGCATTCACATTCATCATCTGGCCATCTTTGGTTAAACCAATTGAACTGATGATCGGCAGTGCACCTGTGTTTAGCACCGCTTGTAATAGTGCTGAGTCACCCGGTGATGCTTTGCCTACCGCGCCGAGTTCTGGGTCAAGTTCTTCAACAAGACACAAACCACCATCCGCAAGGCTAAGGCCCACAGCGTTAAGACCGTCCGCAATCGCTTGACCTTGAAGTAACTTATTCGCAGTGCCTGCGAGCGCGCCTGCAATCACAGGAATTTGATCGTAAGGCGTTACGCGTAAACCGTTTTTCTTTACGGTTTCAAGCTGAAGCTTTGCCATCAACTCATCAACTAGGTAGCCACCGCCATGAACGATGGCGATTTGTCGCTGTGCCGATTTTTGGTAAGCCGCAATGGCACCAAAAAGTTGGCTTAAGGTTTGAGTGCATGATAGAGCTGCACCACCTAGCTTAATGACTAAAGGAGCTTGATTGGTTTGCGTCATCGCATTTCCCTCTTTCAACGACTACAGCAACGCTGTCAGTTCTGGGTAACCGTAATGAATATTGAGACATTGCATCGCTTGACTCGATGCACCTTTAAGTAGGTTGTCGATAGCTGAAATCACAATGATGTGTTCGCCTTGTACCTTCCAGCCGATATCGCAGAAAGGGGTATTTTCGACATCCTGAATACGTGGAATACCGTCGCCTTTAAGACGCACCGCAGGCTTGCCTTGATAAGCTTGTTCAAACGCCTGTGCCACTTGTGCTTCTGTCACACCTTGCGCAAGCTTCATGGTGATAGTGGCAAGAATGCCGCGTTTAAAGTTGCCGAGGTGCGGAGTAAAAATCACATCGCAACCCAAGTGCTGAGCAATCTCTGGCTGGTGACGATGGTTAAAGACACCATAGGGTTGCAAGCTCACTTCACAGAAGCTGTTAACCATGGAGGCTTTACGCCCTGCACCAGATACACCACTGGTTGCGTTGATCACTGGCCATTGGTTGGTATCGAGCAACGCATGTTCTAATAAAGGTTTGATTGCAAGCTGTGAAGCAGTTGGGTAGCAACCTGCTACTGCAATCAAAGGAGTGGTTTTTATTGATTCTTGGTTCCACTCTGCTAAGCCGTATGCTGCTTTATCTAGCCAGTTGTTATGTTGATGTGCGAAGCCATAAAAAGTGTCGTAAAAGCCTTCACTTTTCACACGGAATGCACCCGATAAATCGAATACCTGACAGCCTGCCTCCAAGAAAGTTGGGGCTAAATCATGGCTGACTTCGTGAGCCGTTGCCAAAAACACCACGTCCGATTCTTGAGCGATTTGCAGTGGATCCGTTAGTGGTAAAACTGGCATATCAATGATGCCCGCTAGCTTACCGTGTAGCTGCGCGATGCTCTTTCCCGCATCAACACTGTTGGCGGAAACGTATAAACCTGATAGCGTGAGTTGTGGGTGTTTATTAACCATTAACGCTAACTCTGCGCCGGTGTAACCGCTGGCTCCAATAATCGTGGTTTTTAGCATTGTGTGACATCCATATACTTAAAGGCTCAAATGACTATTCATATTTAATTTTTGCTTTATTTTGATTTTTTATTCATTAAATATGATTTAATATGTGTTTTACATTTTTGTGGTCTGTCTGTCAACAGGAGATTTGAAGAATCCATGCAATTACCAACTTTTCTAGAGGTCTATGAAGGACTCATCAGCACCTCTTCTATCAGCTCCACGGATCCGAGCTGGGATCAGGGCAATGCAAAAGTCATCGAAAAACTCGCATCTTGGTTTAAAGATCTGGGTTTTAGCGTTGAAGTGATCGAAGTCGAGCCAGGCAAGCACAATATGATCGCACGTATGGGAGAGGGAGAAGGTGGCCTTTTACTTGCTGGCCATAGTGATACCGTGCCATTCGATCAAGGGCGATGGAATTTTGAACCGCATAAACTGACGGAAAAAGACAACCGCTTCTACGGTTTAGGCACAGCAGACATGAAAGGCTTTTTCGCCTTTATTTATGAAGCAGTGAAGAAAGTCGATTGGAGCAAGCAGAGCAAACCACTTTACGTATTAGCCACTTGTGACGAAGAGACCACCATGTTGGGCGCGCGACATTTCACAGCAAACGCCCCATTTAAGCCGGATTACTGCATCATTGGTGAACCCACCAGCCTTGTACCAATTCGAGGTCATAAAGGGCATGTGGCAAATGCCATTCGCGTAACAGGCAAGTCCGGTCACTCATCGGACCCAGCGCTTGGCGTTAACGCTATTGAGATCATGCATGAAGTCATGTTCGCCATGATGCAACTGCGTGACAAATTGATTAAAGAATATCACCATCCGGGTTTTGCCATTCCAAGCCCAACCCTAAATCTTGGACACATTCATGGTGGTGACAGCGCTAACCGTATTTGTGGTTGCTGCGAACTGCATTACGACGTGCGTCCTCTTCCCGGCATTAGCCTTGATGGTTTAGAGAACATGTTGCGCGGAGCATTAAAAGAAGTCGAAGCGAAATGGCCTGGGAGACTGGAGATTATTCCATTGCATGAGCCTATTCCGGGTTACGAATGCCAACATGACCACCCATTTATTGGTGGTGTTGAAGAGATCTGCCAAACCAGTTCAGAAACCGTGAACTACTGTACTGAAGCACCATTTCTACAACAGTTGTGTCCAACCTTGGTGCTCGGCCCTGGGTCAATCGACCAAGCCCATCAACCGGATGAGTTTCTATCCTTCGACTTTATCGACCCCACAATTGATGTGCTTTCAAAGGCAATGGTCAAGTACTGCTGTTAATACGCGTTTAAGCTCGAAAGTCTGTGCAGCTCGATTGAGCTGCATCTTTTTATCTTCACAATTCAGCGCTAGTCTTAACACTTATTTAACTTGTTATTTTGTAATTAATTTTCACTTCTTACTCTATGGCTGCCGTAAATTTGCTCTAAATCAGGAGACAGCGGAATAATTGCAAACTTAGTCTGCTTTATTTGACTATAACTGGTGCTTTTCGCTAGATTGGAGTCTTAACAAGGACAATGGATGTAGTTTTTTTACGAGGCAGGACGACAATGAACGAGAAATACGCCGCACTCAAAAGTAATGTGCGCATGTTAGGCCACTTATTGGGTAACACCATTCGCGATGCCCATGGCGAAGAAATCTTCGAGAAAGTGGAAACCATTCGTAAATTATCCAAATCAGCTCAAGCAGGGAATCAAGCAGACAGGGACAGCTTGATCGAAGAAATCAAACATCTACCTGATGAGCAGCTAACGCCCGTTACTCGCGCGTTTAACCAATTTCTAAACCTCACCAATATCGCTGAGCAATACCACACGATTTCACGCCATTGTGAAGAGCACATTTGTGAACCAGACGCGATTAACTCGCTGTTTTCTAAACTGGTACAAAACGATGTGAGCAAACTGGACACTGCCCAAGCGGTTCGTGATCTAAATATTGAATTGGTATTGACGGCTCACCCAACAGAAATTACGCGCCGTACGATGATCAACAAACTGGTCAAGATAAACGAGTGCTTATCAAAGTTGGAGCTAAGCGATCTTTCTTCTAAAGAGCGCAGAAAAACCGAACGCCGCCTAGAGCAACTGATTGCCCAAGGCTGGCATTCAGACGTGATTCGACAACAACGCCCTACTCCGTTGGATGAAGCAAAGTGGGGCTTTGCGGTCGTTGAAAACTCGCTATGGGAAGCAGTACCTGACTTCCTACGTGAGATGAATGACCGTCTAAAATCTTACCTTGGAGAAGGTTTACCCATTGATGCTCGCCCAGTGCACTTCTCCTCTTGGATGGGCGGTGACCGTGACGGTAACCCGTTTGTTACTCACAACGTTACGCGTGAAGTCTTACTATTGTCTCGTTGGAAAGCCGCCGATCTTTATCTCAATGACATCAACGAGTTGATCAGCGAGCTGTCTATGACAGTTTCAAACGATCAAGTCCGTGAGCTTGCTGGCGAAGATCAGCACGAACCATACCGTGCGATCCTGAAGCAATTACGCACTCTGCTCAATGAAACCAAAGATATTCTCGATGCTAAGATCCACGGTCAAAAACTGGCCGTTAAAGCACCACTGCAAAAAGTCGAGCAACTTTGGGAACCGTTGTATGCCTGCTACCAGTCACTAAACGAATGTGGCATGGGTGTAATAGCCAACGGCTCATTACTGGATACACTACGCCGCGTAAAAGCATTTGGTATCCATCTTGTACGTCTTGATATCCGCCAAGAGAGCACGCGTCACTCAGACGTCTTGTCTGAACTAACTCGCTACTTAGGTATTGGTGATTACGAACAATGGAATGAGCAAGATAAGATTGCTTTTCTAACTAACGAGCTGGCATCTAAACGTCCGCTTCTCCCTCGTGATTGGGAACCGTCTGAACCCGTCAAAGAGGTTTTGGATACCTGCAAGATTGTTGCAGCACAACCGCGTGAAGCGTTTGGCGCTTACGTTATTTCAATGGCACGTACCGCCTCTGACGTACTAGCCGTTCATCTACTGCTACAAGAAGCTGGTTGCCCTTACCGCATGGATGTGTGTCCTCTGTTCGAAACGCTAGACGATTTGAACAACGCGGAATCGGTCATCAAGCAGCTTATGGGGATTGACCTTTACCGTGGTTTTATCCAAAACCACCAGATGGTCATGATTGGTTACTCTGACTCAGCGAAAGATGCAGGTGTTATGTCTGCAGGTTGGGCTCAGTATCATGCGATGGAATCGTTAGTTAAAGTGGCTGAAGAAGAAGGCGTTGAGCTAACTCTATTCCATGGTCGTGGGGGCACAGTCGGTCGCGGTGGCGCACCTGCGCATGCTGCGCTTTTGTCGCAACCACCAAAAAGCTTGAAAGGCGGTTTACGTGTAACAGAGCAAGGCGAGATGATCCGCTTTAAACTGGGTCTCCCAGATGTCGCAGTAAACAGCTTTAACCTATACGCAAGTGCGATTCTGGAAGCCAACTTGTTACCGCCACCGGAGCCAAAACAAGAATGGCGCGACTTGATGGAAGTGCTATCAGAAGTAAGCTGTGAGTCTTACCGAAATGTGGTTCGTGGCGAGCCAGATTTCGTGCCTTACTTCCGCCAAGCAACGCCAGAACTCGAACTCGGCAAGTTGCCACTTGGTTCTCGTCCTGCAAAACGCAACCCTAAGGGCGGAGTAGAAAGCTTACGTGCAATCCCGTGGATCTTCTCATGGAGTCAAAACCGTTTGGTACTTCCTGCATGGCTAGGCGCAGGTGAAGCGATTCAATACTCGATCGATAAAGGCCACCAAGCATTGCTCGAAGAGATGTGCCGCGAATGGCCGTTTTTCTCTACTCGTCTCGGCATGCTAGAGATGGTGTACTCGAAGTGTAATATTGATATCTCTCGCTACTACGATGAGCGATTGGTGGATGAGTCGCTCCGTCCACTCGGTGAAAAACTTCGTGCTCAGCTTCAAGAAGACATCAAAGCGGTACTGAATGTAGAGAACAATGAAAACTTGATGCAGCATGACCCTTGGGGACTCGAGTCTATTCGCTTACGCAATATCTACGTTGAGCCATTGAATATGCTACAAGCAGAGCTGCTATACCGCACGCGTCAAACCGAAGAAGCTTCTGCAAACTTGGAAGAAGCGTTGATGGTGACGATTGCTGGTATTGCTGCTGGTATGCGCAACACAGGCTAATCGTTTCATTTTTAATAAAAAGCTGGGCAAATGCTCAGCTTTTTTTTATCACAGGATAATCGCACCAAGACAAAAGCAGTCAAATAAACCATAATAGACCCAAAAAATACCAAAATAAAAGAACAAAAAACCACAAGTTAACACTATTGATTATTATGTTAGTTTTTTAGGGTAATTTTGTCCTACTATTCCACTTCATGCTTATTATTTATATACTACTTGCCTGCTGAGAGCTCATAAATCCAATCATACCTGCTCCAGCCTTGATGGGACTCCCCATCTCTCTAGGTGATAAACGGCTTTAAGGTGACAGGACCAACATTGTTGGTGCTACTTATACATTAAAAAACTCAAGTGCCAGTAAGAGCGCAGCTGAAAGTATAAGTAGCTTGTTTACAAGTTTATTGACCATTTGGATTGAAGACATGTCATTACCACACGTAATCTTAACTGTTCTTAGCACTCGCGACGCAACCGGTTACGATATCACTAAAGAATTCTCTGCTAGCATCGGTTACTTCTGGAAAGCAAGCCACCAACAAGTGTACCGTGAACTCAACAAAATGGCTGAGAAAGAACTGGTTACTTGCGTATTAGAACCCCAAGAAGGCAAACCAGACCGCAAGGTTTACTCCATTACAGACGCTGGTCGCAGCGCTTTAGGAGAGTGGTTTGATCAACCAACTGCACACCCAACAGTTCGTGATGAGTTTTCAGCGAAATTGATGGCATGTGCCGTTCAACCTGCGGCTCCATTCCGTGACCAACTCGCCGAGCTAGTTGAAGAGTCTCGCAAACTGGTTTCTCACTACAAAGAAATTGAAGCGGCTTACTACGCAACGCCGTCAACTTTAGATAAACAAGCTCGCCTAGAACGTCTAACGCTTCGCCGTAACCTTCTGTTACGTGAAACTTGGATCACTTGGGCAGAAGAAGTTCTAACTGAACTTGAAGTGATTGGTTAAACTCCTTTTGCTTTGATAAAACGAAAAAGGCTTGCCACTTGGCAAGCCTTTTATCTTTTTGAAACCAGATTTACGCACCGACTACTGCGCGAGGACGAACACCCAACGTATGGCATAACGCGTAAGTCATCTCTGCACGGTTTAGTGTATAGAAGTGAAAATCCTTAACCCCTTCACGACTCAGCACACGCACCATATCAATAGCTTGGCTAGCTCCTACAAGCTGGCGAGTCACCGGATCATCATCCAAGCCATCGAATTGTTTGCTCATCCACCCTGGTACTTTCACGTTGTTCTGTGCCGCAAAGCGAGACGCTTGCTTAAAGTTCGATACAGGCAAAATTCCTGGCACAATTTCTACGTCAATTCCTGCTGCGACACAACGGTCACGGAATCGCAGGTAAGACTCAACGTCAAAAAAGAACTGAGTAATAGCACGGTTTGCACCTGCATCTACCTTACGTTTTAGGTTCAATAAGTCAGACTGTGCGCTTTTAGCTTCAGGGTGAACCTCAGGGAATGCAGCAACGGAGATATCGAAATCGTGGCGTGATTTCAGCAGCTCAACCAAATCCGAGGCATACATATCAGGCGCACCGCCACCTGGAGGAATATCACCACGCAGAGCGACGATATTTTCAATACCATTGTTCCAATAATCATCGGCAATATTAATCAACTCTTCACGAGTCGCATCAATACAAGTGAGATGGGGAGCGGCAACCAATCCGGTTGTTGCTTTAATTTCTTTAATGATGGAGTGTGTTCTGTCACGCTCGCCGGAGTTCGCACCGTAAGTCACAGAAACAAATTTAGGTTGAAGCGTTTTAAGACGGTGCACTGAATTCCAAAGTGTTTCTTCCATCTTAGCGCTGCTTGGCGGAAAAAACTCAAACGATACATTGATGTTATCTGATAACTCAGCAATATTCTGGTTCAAGGCGTCGATATGGCCTGCGTGCGTATATCCCATCTTACTCTCCCTGCGGCACTCCGCCACGAAAACAAATCCTTAAAATCGACGTTTAGACGTCTATATGTCTACAGAATGTATTGAATACGATTTAATGTCAACCTTGTAATTATGAATTTTTCTCAAGTTAATAATGAAGATAGTTCAAGTTTCTACTTGAGCATCATCTCGCCATTTTGCACGGGTTATGACTTCAGTATGGCACTGATAGGGGAATAAAAAACCCTGGATTAATTCCAGGGTTTTTAGGTCAATCGCAACTTTAAAATAAACCAGCCAATCGGTTGAGGTCGGATTGAATAGCGCCGGCTGTCACTTCTCTGCCTGCGCCTGGTCCTCGAATGACCAGAGGGTTATCTTTGTACCACTTGCTCTCTATGGCAAAAATGTTATCGCATGGCAATAAGTTGGCGAGCGCGTGCTCACGAGACAACGCTTCGACTCCCACCGTTGCTTTACCATTTTTTTCTAAACGCGCCACATAGCGAAGCACTTGATCGTTTCTCTGTGCTTTTGTCAGACGCTCTTGAAGTATTTCACTCAACAACGCTCCATTATCGAAGAAATCATCTAAGCTCAGTTCTCTTAATTCTTCTGGCACTAAAGACTCAACTTTAACGCTGTCTGGTTCTATATCTAGGCCCGATTCTCGAGCCAAGATGACTAACTTACGCATTACATCGGAGCCATCTAAATCAGAACGAGGGTCAGGTTCGGTTAACCCTTGCTGCCAAGCAAGATCGACTAAATCATTAAATGGTACAGAACCATCAAACTGTTGGAACAGCCATGATAACGTCCCCGAGAAAATCCCCGATAGAGCGACGATTTCATCCCCACTTTCACGAAGATCTCGCACGGTATGGTTTATCGGTAACCCAGCACCAACCGTTGCGTTGTATAGCCAATGACGACCAATTTTAGCGAATGCATCTTGAACCTGATGGTAGTACTGACTATCTGCGGAACCGGCCACTTTGTTAGCGGAAATCAAATGAATGCCTTGCTGTGCGATTTCTACGTAGCGCTGAGCTAACTCTTTACTCGCGGTAACATCAAGCACGACGGCTTCATCATAGCTTTTAAGTGCTCCCAAACGTGCCAGCCAATCCCCATTGTTTGCTATGCTTTCATCATCAAATCGTTCAGCAACACTCGCCGCCTCAATACCTTGCTCATCGAACCAATAGGTTTGGCTATCCACAACCGCGACAAGATCAAAGCTCATACCATGACGTTTTTCGAGCTCACTTTTTTGCGTCGCAAATAAATTTAACCAACTAGAACCAATATTACCCTTGCCACATAAAGCCACTGCCACGCGTTTTTGCGCTTGGAACAACTGGCTATGAATCGTTTGAACCAACGCCTCAGTATCAGTACGGCGCAAAACAGCGACTAGGCTCAGCCCTGAGTCTGTTTCAGAGATAAATTCTACCGGAGAGTGCTTTAGCTTCTGATAAAAGCCAAAGCAATGATTGGCGTTTTTCGTAACGCCTGCACCTACCGCAGCTAAGAGCGAGTAACCTTCTTTTAGCTTAATTTCAGCCTCTACCGCAAGCTCTTGCAAGTGTTTCAATGCACCACCGGCGATTTCTGCGGTGTAAGCCAAGCGTAGCGTGTGCTGATCGGATTGAGCTTCAAATGCCAGTGGCTCTAATTGCGCGCGCTGCAACGCTTGTAATACATCACTCTGTGTTTTTTCGAAGTCGTGCCCATGCATGAAAGACAACTGCACCAATAAAACATCATCCAGTGAAGTAATAATTTTAGCGCCACGACCAGATGCCAATACACGCTCAATACGAGTAGAACCCGACTCTGGCAGATAGCTACACTTGAGATTAAGGTCCATGGTACTTTGCGCCACAGGCTGAAGCGTACGACTGTGTAGCACTGGGGCAGCTAAGCGAGCAAGTTCACTGGCTTCATCCAATCGAAGTAACGGTAATAAACAAGCGTCAGACACCAAACGTGGATCGGCACTATAAACACCAGCAACATCACTCCAAATCGTGACAGTACTGACTTCAGCAAGCGCGCCTATGACCGTTGCAGAATAGTCAGAGCCGTTACGACCAAGTAGAATGGTTTCTCCTGCCTCGTTCTGAGCCATAAAGCCAGTAATTACCACACGTTTATGGTTATGCTGCGCGAGGATCTCTTTAATTAAAGGGTATGAACGAGCGCGATCAACCTCTGGTTGAGTTCCCGCTTCTGCACGTAAAAACGCTCGTGCATCTTGTGCAACCGCAGGGATAGAACGTTGAGATAATAACGCGGCCAATAGGCGAGCAGACCATACTTCTCCGTGTCCCAGTACCGCAGCTTTTTGCGCATTAGTGAGTGGTGCAGTCAGCTCCGAGAGAGTACTGAACTCATCATGTAATAAAGCTAACAGCTCTTCTTTTGCTTCACTCTCCAACAAGCTTTCTATTAGCTCAGTTTGGAACTGTCTCAAGCTTTGAAGCGCTTCATGCGCAATTCGGCCATCTTTATTTAACCCTTCCAAAAACTCAATCAAGCGGTTAGTGGTTTTTCCTGCAGCAGATACGACCACAAGATCATTTTCTGTCGAATACTCCTTGAGAATACCCACAACGCGTAAGTAGCATTCTGGGTTTGCTAAGCTACTGCCACCAAACTTATGCAGCTGACGTTGTACAGTCATTGTTATCGTCTCCTATTACTGGGTAGCTTTAGCGAACGCTTGTTCTAAATCTGTGATGAGGTCTTGTGCATCTTCCAAACCGACAGACAAACGCAATAGTTGATGAGAGACCCCAGCCTCCGCCAGCGCCTCCTCACCCATTGCACGGTGCGTCATGGATGCCGGGTGGCAAATCAAACTTTCTACACCACCTAATGATTCAGCTAATGAAAACAGTTGGAGCTCTTTCACAAACACCTTTAACTGCTCAAACGAACCAGCAAACTCAAAACTCAACATAGAGCCAAAGCCCGTTTGCTGCTTTTTAGCGATGTCATGACCTGGATGTTCCGGCAGGCTTGGATGATAGATAGTTTTAACTAACGCTTGTTTCTGTAGGTAAGCCAGTACCTGCTGTGAGCTCTCTTCATGTACTTTCATACGAGCACCAAGCGTACGAATACCTCGCAGTGTCATGTAACTATCGAAAGGTGTGCCCGTTGCACCAATACAATTGCCCCACCATGCAAGCTCTTCTGCATGCGCTTCTGTGTTGGTGATGATTACCCCACCAATTACGTCCGAATGACCGTTGATGTACTTTGTTGTGGAGTGGATAACAAAATCCGCACCTAGCTCTAAAGGTTTTTGGTACACGGGTGTCAAAAAGGTATTGTCCACCGCAACTAACGCGCCGACTTGTTTCGCTTTTTCACAGGTAGCTGCAATATCCACTACGCGAACCAGAGGGTTTGACGGAGTTTCTAGCAAAATGAGTTTTGGTTTTTGTGCCAATGCAGCATCTAAAGCCTGTTCGTCTGATTGATCGACAAACTGAACCTTAAAATCGCCTTTGCTAGCTCGGGTATTAAAAAGACGATAGGTGCCGCCATAACAATCGTGAGGAGCAATAATGAGATCATCTGGGCCGAGAAAAGCGGAAACCCATAAATTTAATGCCGACGTACCGCAGTTAGTAACAACCGCTCCTTTTCCAGACTCAAGTTCAGATAGCGCACTTTCCAACAGTCCGCGGTTTGGATTACCAGATCGTGTGTAATCATACTTGGGCACTTCACCAAAAGCAGGAAAACCATAGTTAGTGGAAAGATAAATAGGTGGAACGACAGCATGATATTGGCTGTCTGATTCAATACCAGTGCGTACTGCAATGGTCGCAGGTTTGCGAGTGCTCATGGGTGTATCCTTTCACGGGTAATGACTTCTAAATAGGAATGCGCTATATCTAATGAGTAACATAAAGTGATCAACACGCTTCCTTTGCTGTTATGTTCACTTTACTCGTCAAAAAATGAGACGTCAACACTTCTAGACGTCTATATGTCTTTGCTTATGGCGGTAAATGCAGCTAAAATCAGCACCTAAATTATTTTTAACCGATTACATAAATGAAGGTGTGCAATGGCTGACTGGAATGGCGAATACATTAGCCCATATGCAGAGCACGGCAAAAAAAGCGAACAAGTAAAAAAAATTACCGTCTCTATCCCGCTAAAAGTTTTAAAGGTGCTAACTGATGAGCGTACTCGCCGTCAGATCAATAACTTACGCCATGCAACCAATAGCGAATTGCTATGCGAGGCATTTTTGCACGCGTACACAGGTCAGCCACTTCCGACAGATGAAGACCTTCGTAAAGACCGTCCTGATGATATTCCAACAGAAGTAAAAGCGCTGATGACGGAAATGGGCATCGAATTTGAGTCATTCGACGAAGAATAAAAAAGCCTGATAAGAGGTTTCAGGTAATAACTCTTGCCTCGAGCCAAATGAATGACATAAAAAATGGGACGCAATAGCGTCCCATTTTTGTGTATCACATCTGAAAGATATATTACTCTGCCATGTAGTTTTCAGGCATCTCGATACGAGCTACACCTGAATTAACCGCCGCCTGAGCAACCGCTTTTGCAACACGTGGTAGCAAACGTGAATCCATTGGTTTTGGAATAATATAGTCCGCACCAAACTCTAGCTTATCAACACCTGCAGCCTTCAATACGGCTTCAGGTACAGGCTCTTTTGCTAGCTCACGAATCGCCTCAACGGCTGCAAGTTTCATTTCATCATTGATTTCACTTGCACGCACATCAAGAGCACCGCGGAAAATGAATGGGAAACACAATACGTTGTTAACTTGGTTAGGATAATCACTACGGCCAGTACCCATGATCAAGTCATCACGAACTGCGTGAGCAAGTTCCGGCTTGATTTCAGGATCCGGGTTAGAACATGCGAATACGATTGGCTTATCTGCCATCAACTTCAACGCTTCCGCTGGCAATAGGTTTGGACCAGATACACCTAGGAACAGATCTGCACCTTCAATCACGTCTTCTAGTGTGCGCTTATCTGTATTGTTCGCAAATAGCTGCTTATATTCATTAAGATCATCACGACGAGTGTGAATCACACCTTTGCGATCTAGCATGTAGATTTTTTCGCGCATTGCGCCGCATTTGATCAGAAGCTCCATACACGCTACAGCGGCAGCGCCAGCGCCAAGACAAACAATTGTTGAATCTTCAAGTTTCTTACCTTGAAGTTCGATTGCATTCAGCATACCCGCTGCCGTTACAATAGCAGTACCATGTTGATCATCGTGGAATACTGGTACATCACAACGTTCAATCAGACGCTTTTCAATCTCAAAACAGTCTGGTGCTTTAATATCTTCAAGGTTGATACCGCCAAAAGTGTCTGCAATGCTCGCAACAGTATCAACAAATTCATCGATCGTGCGGTGCTTAACTTCAATATCAATAGAGTCAAGACCTGCAAAACGCTTAAACAGTAACGCTTTACCTTCCATCACTGGCTTAGATGCAAGTGGACCTAGGTTACCTAGACCTAGAATAGCGGTACCGTTAGAAATAACAGCAACCATGTTCCCTTTTGCAGTGTACTTGTACACGTTATCCGGGTTTTGTGCGATTTCACGCACTGGCTCTGCAACACCAGGGCTATATGCAAGGGCAAGATCACCCGCCGTTTCCGCAGGCTTTGTCAGTTCGACAGCAATCTTTCCTGGAGTTGGATAAGCATGGTAATCCAATGCTTTTTGGCGATGTTCTTCTTCTGGAGTGGCTGCTTGGTGGTTGTCTTCAGACATGGACGTTTCTCTTTTTTATTTTTAGGTAAGGGGGCATAAATTCTATCGGATAGAAATCAAACTTCATAGGCAAGATTGCGAGCAATATCCTTAAAAAGCCGATAATAAAAGAGATTAGACCAGATAACGGGGTTAAGCACCCGATTTTCGAGTCAGGTGCTCTTTCTTCTTACTATTATTGGAGTATGCAAACTTAGAAAGTATCGTTACTCTTCGTCCACGTATTGCGCTTGGAGATAATTCTCAATACCAGACATTTCAATCAAGCCAAGTTGCGTCTCTAGCCAATCAACATGTTCTTCTTCATCTTCAAGAATATCTTGGAAGAGATCTCGAGACACATAATCTCGAATGTCTTCAGCGTAGGCAATCGCATCTTTTAAATCTGGAATAGCCGCCATTTCAAGCTTTAAGTCACACTCGAGCATTTCCTTGGTATCTTCACCAATCATCAACTTACCTAAATCTTGTAGGTTCGGTAGGCCTTCAAGGAACAAAATACGCTCAATTAGATGATCGGCATGCTTCATCTCATCGATAGATTCGTGATATTCCTTGTCTGCTAGGTGCTTTAAGCCCCAGTCTTTATACATTCTGGCGTGAAGAAAATACTGATTAATAGCGACGAGCTCGTTACCGAGCACTTTATTGAGATGTTGAATGATGATTGGATCGCCTTTCATGACAAAACCCTCCTCTTTGGCTTCATTTAAATGTAGAAGCAAATGAGAAGGTGTCAAAATGTAAGGCAAATAATTACTGCATACTTACAGCAATTAGCTGGCTTGTTTAAATTCCGTGTAACTAGTTTCCGCTAAAATTTCCTTGGCCTGTCTGATGCACTTACCACATTGGCTGCCCAATGCCGTGCACTTTTTGATTCCTTTAATATCTGTTACGCCTTCATCTATCGCCAACTTCCTAATTTTTTTGTCGGAGACACCATGGCAAAGACAAACGTACATACTCAAAAAACCTATAAAACTAATCTGTGACAAACAATATAAACAAGAATAGTTCTTGTTACCAGTCGCATTATGGTGTCCGCTCAGAATATTTGGTTATAACGATTTTACCGCTGCAGGAAAAGATCAAAGGGTTAAGAGGGGTGAGTAAAAGCGTTAAGAAACAAAGCCGGTAAAACTCTGTTTTTAAATCGAAAAAGTGACGTCTTTTATTTCAACACTTATAACTAAATGTAATCTAGAAATGAAAAAGGGAAGCCTAAGCTTCCCTTTTCGATGCGCTTTCTTCAAAAAGAAGAACAGTGCAAGATTTCGTTTAATTCGTTATGAATTAGTCGAAGATCTTAGCTACAACACCAGCACCTACTGTACGGCCACCTTCACGGATCGCGAAACGTAGACCTTCGTCCATTGCGATTGGTGCGAT
>NZ_JAWOUN010000024.1:0-49536 GCF_033339395.1 Vibrio sp. 397
GATGACCGCATGATCGGTAAGAACATCACTACCGGTATAAATTTTACAGTTACTTAGCGCGTACATAGTCAGCTAGTCCTTATAGATGAGAATTCAATTTCTATATCGTTATCTAAGTAGAGACTGCTTCAGTCATATGGGTACTTAGTTTGTATCACTGAATTAGATAACGAGTCACATACAGCAAGTCGCGTTTTATCGATGTTATTGTCATAGTAACTAACTGAAAAGTAATAATTGTATGGTTTTTTATGATTCTTTTTCAGAGCAAAGTTACAGTGATTTACCCGCCTAGATACCAAAATAACACTGATTCTGCCTTGCATAAAGTGCGAGAATATTATCTTTAAAACGCCATTTTTTCGTATAATAAAATAAGTTTTATGATCTCGCTAGCAAAAACCTTCCGAAAGGGCAAATTGTGGTGATTATGATCACAAACGGTGAGCTTTTAATTTGCGGAGCAAAATTAATATCATAAACTTAGGATGACTAAATTGGACGGCTGAAATAAGTCATTCAACATAACATCTAATCCTATAGGGGGAACTTAAGGTGAACATTCTCGGATACTTCCAGAAGGTGGGTAAGGCGCTTATGGTGCCGGTTGCCACACTTCCTGCAGCAGCAATACTCATGGGTATTGGCTACTGGATCGACCCAAATGGCTGGGGCGCAAACAGTGCACTTGCTGCATTTCTTATTAAAGCTGGTGCAGCGATCATTGACAACATGTCAGTATTGTTCGCTGTTGGTGTTGCTTACGGAATGTCTAAAGACAAAGATGGCGCCGCTGCACTTTCAGGCTTCGTGGGCTTCTTAGTTGTCACAACGCTTTTGGCCCCTGGTGCAGTATCACAAATTCAAGGCATTGACCCAAGTGAAGTACCTGCTGCATTTGGTAAAATCAATAACCAGTTCGTCGGTATCTTGGTTGGTATTGTTTCTGCTGAGTTGTACAACCGTTTTTCTCACGTAGAGCTGCACAAAGCACTGGCGTTTTTCTCTGGTAAGCGTCTTGTACCTATCCTAACGTCTTTTGCTGGTATCGTTATTGCGTTCATCCTGATGTACGTTTGGCCATCAGTTTACGGCGGTCTGGTAAGTTTTGGTGAAAGCATTCAAGGTATGGGTGAAGCAGGTGCAGGTGTTTACGCATTCTTCAACCGTCTTCTAATTCCTGTTGGTCTGCACCATGCACTAAACTCAGTGTTCTGGTTTGATGTTGCTGGTATTAATGACATTCCAAACTTCCTTGGCGGTGCGAAATCATTAGCTGAAGGCACGGCAACGGTAGGTGTTACGGGGATGTACCAAGCGGGCTTCTTCCCAATCATGATGTTTGGTTTACCAGGCGCTGCTCTAGCGATGTACCATACTGCGAAATCAAAGAATAAAGAGAAAGTGGCATCTATCATGATTGCAGCTGCGTTTGCTTCATTCTTTACAGGTGTAACAGAACCACTTGAATTTGCATTCATGTTCCTTGCTCCAGGACTGTACGTTCTTCACGCAGCGCTGACTGGTCTATCAGTTTATATCGCGGCATCAATGCAGTGGATTGCAGGTTTCGGTTTCTCTGCTGGTTTAGTCGACTTAGTATTGTCGACTCGTAACCCGCTAGCGGTAAACTGGTACATGCTCATTGTACAAGGTCTTGGTTTCTTTGCGGTTTACTACTTCGTGTTCCGTACCGTGATTGTTAAGTTTGGCCTTAAAACACCGGGACGTGAAGATGATGAAGAAGCTTCATCTAACGTGGCTGGATCAAGCAATTCTTCAGAGCTTGCTCGTCAGTACTTGAAAGCACTTGGCGGTCATGACAACCTAAGTTCTATCGATGCCTGTATTACTCGTTTGCGCCTTTCTGTGAAAGATATGAGCGTTATCAATGAGAAAACTCTGAAAGATCTTGGAGCTATGGGAGTTGTGAAGCTAGGTACAAACAACCTACAAGTTATTCTTGGTCCACTAGCAGAGATTGTTGCTGGTGAGATGAAGAATGTATCTAAAGATGAAGACTTAAGTGGTGTTCAGCTACCAGCTTAACTGTTTAATAGTGGTGTGATTGTTTGTTATTGGTATTGCAAACAATTGATACTACAACATCGCAAAAGGCCTCCGCAGGAGGCCTTTTTTCGTTTAGGCCCTTTGAATCTGCTTTGCTTTCACGCTAACTCGATAAATATTGTCGTTTTAGAGCGAGTTCTTGTTGTCTAATTGCTTAGAATTGTGGATCATTAGGAACAATGTACTCTGTGAAACCATACTTGGATACAGGGTTCCGTTTTCTCTGACAATACTAATATTTTTGAGGTGCTATAGATGAGTGAAGCTGATGCTCGTCCATCAAACTTTATTCGCCAGATCATTGATAAAGATCTAGCGGATGGTAAACACACTAGCGTGCATACTCGATTCCCGCCGGAGCCAAATGGCTACCTGCATATCGGTCATGCTAAGTCTATCTGTTTGAACTTCGGTATTGCTCAGGACTACCAGGGTCAATGTAATCTGCGTTTCGACGATACAAACCCTGAAAAAGAAGACATCGAATACGTTGAGTCTATCAAGAAAGATGTAAACTGGTTGGGCTTTGAGTGGAGTGGTGAAGTATGTTACTCATCAAACTACTTCGATAAGCTTTACGAATATGCAATTGAATTGATTAACAAAGGCTTAGCGTACGTAGATGAGCTAAGTCCAGAGCAAATTCGTGAATACCGCGGCACACTAAAGGCGCCAGGTAAACCAAGTCCATACCGTGACCGTTCTGTTGAAGAGAACTTGGCGTTGTTTGAAAAAATGCGCGCTGGTGAATTTGAAGAAGGTAAAGCGTGTCTTCGTGCTAAAATCGACATGGGTTCTTCATTCATGGTCATGCGCGATCCAGTTTTATACCGTGTGCGTTTTGCTACGCACCACCAAACTGGTGATAAGTGGTGCATTTACCCAATGTACGACTTTACGCACTGTATTTCTGATGCATTAGAAGGCATTACGCACTCTATTTGTACGCTTGAATTCATGGATAACCGTCGTCTGTACGATTGGGTTCTAGACAACATCACGATCGAAAGCCGTCCACATCAATACGAGTTCAGTCGTTTAAACCTTGAATATACAGTGATGTCTAAGCGTAAGCTTAACCAGCTAGTTACTGAAAAACTGGTTAATGGTTGGGATGATCCACGTATGCCGACTGTCTCAGGTCTGCGTCGTCGTGGCTTCACACCTGCATCTATTCGTGAGTTTTGTAAGCGTATTGGTGTAACGAAGCAAGAAAATATGATCGAGTTTAGTTCATTAGAATCTTGTATTCGTGATGACCTAAACGAGAACGCTCCGCGTGCAATGGCTGTACTGGATCCTGTTAAAGTTGTTATCGAAAACTTTGAAGCAGGCGCAGTAGAAAACTTGACAGTTGCCAACCACCCAAATAAACCAGAGATGGGCGTGCGTGAAGTGCCATTCACGCGTGAATTGTGGATTGAGCGTGAAGACTTCCGTGAAGAAGCGAACAAGAAGTACAAGCGTTTAGTGCTAGGTAAAGAAGTTCGTTTACGTGGTGCTTACGTGATCAAAGCTGAGCGCGTTGAGAAAGATGCCGAAGGCAACATCACAACGATCTTCTGTTCTTACGATGCAGATACGCTAGGTAAAAACCCAGCAGATGGTCGTAAAGTGAAAGGCGTTATTCATTGGGTGTCAGCTGATAAAGCTCTTCCAGCGGAAATTCGCCTGTACGATCGTTTATTTACGGTGCCAAACCCAGGCGCAGCGGAAGATTTTGCTTCTACTATCAATCCTGAATCATTAGTTGTGATCAATGGCTTCGTCGAGCCTAGCCTAGCTTCTGCAGAAGCAGAAAAAGGTTACCAGTTTGAACGTATGGGTTACTTCTGTGCAGACTCGAAAGACTCTTCAGCAGATAATCTAGTATTCAACCGCACGGTTGGTCTACGTGATACCTGGGCAAAAATTGAGAATCAATAATCTCAATTAATGCTGAGAACGATGAAAAAATGCCAGCAAACGCTGGCATTTTTTATACCTAATCCCACAGAGTGCTATATAGATGTGCAAAACTGTGGAGAAAAAAGATGGGTGTTTAGTAGCTTTTGTTCTGTAACCAAAGTACTGACGTCTAAGGTACTGACTTCTAGAAACAAAAAACGCCAGCATGTGCTGACGTTTACTTTTTAAATTAACAAACCCTTATTTTTTCGGTTTGTGTGCATCTGGATTGTCTTTACAACCACCATCGCTACACTTGCCGTACAAGTATAAGCTGTGGTTTGTTAGTGTGACATTGTACTTAGCTGCAATCTCTTTTTGACGTTCTTCAATAAGATCGTCAGAAAATTCAATTACCTCACCACAGTCTAGGCACACTAGGTGGTCGTGGTGATGTTGAGTCGATAATTCGAAGACTGACTTTCCACCTTCAAAGTGGTGACGAGTTACAATACCAGCATCGTCGAACTGGTTTAGAACTCGGTAAACAGTTGCTAGGCCAATTTCTTCACCTAGATCAATCAACTTTTTGTACAAATCTTCAGCACTGATGTGCTGGCAGTCTGGCTGCTGAAGTACTTCTAGAATTTTTAGCCTCGGAAGGGTTACTTTTAAACCCGCATCCTTCAGCGCCTGATTATTATCTGACATATACTTTCCCGTTGGATCATCTGCAGCGATTTAACAGAATTCAATCTTCCTACCATTATAGGATAAGCGTTCGGAACATTAAACCACGAACTTCAAAGGGTTAATAGAATCTTTTTGTAAATTAGAAACAGGTCCATTATATTACAGCTCTGACCAGTTACAATTGTGTAACATTAAGCTTGGAGAGGGCAGGGATAGCGATGAATAGGCGACTAGCGAAGATATACAAACCAGGAATTGTAAAGTTCGCACTCAATATTTGGCCTCCTTTTTGGGGGGCGGGTATTAAAATCTTACATATTTCTCAAGACTTCCGTACTGTAAAGGTACGTTTAAAGCTTCGCTGGTGGAATAAAAATGCCAATCGCACCCAATATGGCGGCAGTATTTTCTCTTTAACTGATCCTATTTACTCGTTGATGCTGATGGGGATTCTACGAGAGGAATATTATGTGTGGGATAAAGAGGCAAGCATTAACTTTATTAAGCCGGGGCAAAGTGATTTGTTTGCAGAATTTGAGGTCACTGAAGGGATGCTGGAAAACATTTATCAAATGACACGGAATGGAGAAAAGTGTTTTCCTGAGTTTATTACTCATGTAAAAGATAAACAGGGGAATGTGGTTTCAGAGGTTCAACGCAAGCTTTATGTAAGAAAGAAACCTCAGTATCGCGAAGAGGAAGTACTTACCGATGCTGTGTGACAATACATACAAAAAGACCTCCAAGTGGAGGTCTTTGCATCATTCAATTTGATTAGCCTTCTAGCTCAGCTAAACACATCTCTTCATAGATCTGTTTAACCCAGCTTTCAACACGCTCGTCAGTCAATTCTGGTTGGCGGTCTTCATCAATACATAGACCTACGAATTGGCTATCGTCACCTTCAACAAGTGCTTTAGACGCTTCAAATTCGTAGCCTTCTGTCGAGGTATGGCCAAGAATTGTGCCGCCTTTAGATTCAACGATATCACGGACTGTGCCCATCGCGTCACAGAAGTATTCTGCGTAGTCTTCTTGGTCGCCACAGCCAAAGATAGCCACTAGCTTAGTAGAGAAGTCGATTTGCTCAAGCTCAGGGAAGAAGTCATCCCAATCACATTGTGCTTCGCCGTAGTACCAAGTTGGGATACCTAGAAGAAGAAGATCGAAGTTATCAATGTCTTCTTTGCTGCTTTTCGCGATGTCTTGAACGTGAACTAGATGTTTACCTAGTTGCTTTTGAATCATCTTTGCAACGGCTTCAGTATTACCTGTGTCGCTACCGAAGAAGATACCTACACTTGCCATAGAGTCTATACCTTTACATTGTTTGTTATTGGCGATGCTACTAAGGGTTTAACCTAACCCTGAGCCTTCCCAAGTTAGCTGAATTACACCTTTTGCAATAAAGCCAGCACAGCCTAGGAAAAGGACTAACCACACAATACGACGACCAAAAACAGGTACATTGCCTTGCTTTAGCACATCTTTTATCGCCATCCCGATGAAAAAAAAGATAGCAGCAAAAAGAAGATCGAGTCCAATAGACTCGAGCATATCCATATAGTCGTAAAGCATTTTAGCCCTTCATGCCGAAAAATCTTGGGCGCACTATACCACTGTTAAACGGTAAAGTTAATGCACTACAAGAAGGGTTATTTCAATAATCTAGTGTTGCTTTTCGAATTTGTTAACTCGAAATGTATTTTCGAATGATTCTCATTACTTCTGTCGGTTTCTCGGCGTGTAACCAGTGACCAGTGCCAGCGATAATGTGTGCTTTAGCATGGTTAAATTGTCGTTTCACTGCCGGCTGATGTTCTGGCATTAAGTAGTCAGAGTCGCCGCCTTTGATAAATAAAGTTGGGATATCTGTTGGTGTGATTTCTTGCCAGCCAATAATTTGGTCATAATTCTCAAAAAGGCTCGGTACGTTAAACCGCCAATCCATCTTATCGCCATTTTTGTACAGTGATTTAGAGAGAAATTGTCTTACACCATCGAGTTCAATATGTTGAGCTAGGATATCCATGGCTTGCTGTCGATTTGCTGGTTTTTCATTAATAACAGCATGTAAGCCGTTAAAAACATTATCGTGACGGTTCGTAGTGTAGGCAACAGGCGCCATGTCGAGAACGACTAACTGCTTGACTACATTTGGAGCAATGTCCACAAGAGCCATCGCGACTTTTCCGCCCATGGAGTGACCAATAACAATAGATGGTTCAACGTTTAAGTGCTGAAGGAGCTGAGCCACATCTTTTGCCATATCGGTATAGTTATGGACTTCGGAGTGGAAAGAGAGGCCGTGATTTCTCAGATCAATACTGATCACCGTGTGATCTTTAATAAGATCGCGGGCGAGTAGACCCAGATTACTTAAACTACCAAACAATCCGTGAATCAAAACAACTGTTTGGCCTTGGCCTTCCTGCTTATAGTTGAGTAATGCTGACATTTTATCTTATTCGTGATGGGTTTAACGTGGAGTATCCGCGTGGATCTCGTTATAATCCCCCAGAGTTTAAACATTGAGAATGTGAAAAGCGAATGAAAACAATTGAGGTTGATGAGGATCTATACCGTTATATAGCTAGTCAAACTAAGCATATCGGTGAAAGCGCCTCGGATATTTTGCGACGCCTTTTAAACCTTGATGGTCAGTTGCAGGAAGCTAAAGCCGCGCCTGTAGTAGAGAAGCCACAAGGGATTGTAGTAAGTAAAGATGCGGGTAAAACGGAATCTGTTGATGTAGTGAAAGAAATGCGCTCGCTGCTTATTTCTGATGAGTTTGCCGGTCTAAAAAAAGCGATTGATCGCTTTATGTTGGTATTATCGACCTTACATAAATTGAATCCAGAAGGTTTCGCCCAGGCTACGAATGTAAAAGGACGCAAACGCGTGTACTTTGCAGATAATGAAGAAACCTTGCTAGCAAACGGTAATACGACCAAGCCAAAAGCCATTCCTGGCACACCGTTTTGGGTTATCACGAATAACAATACAAGTCGTAAAAGACAGATGGTTGAACAAGTGATGGCACACATGGGGTTCCAACCTGACTTAATAGAAAAAGTAACAGGTTCAATCTAAGAAACCTGATAGAAGCCTCATAATGCGTCGCAGTGAGCGGATATTATGAGGCTTTTTTAATTTTATTTATATTGAAAGAAAGGATGTCAAACATGGCTATGCACCCTCGTGCTGGGCAAAAAGCGCAGCAGGAAGATCTTCACAATATCCCAGCACTCGTTGCTAACTACTTCTTACTTCAACCAGACGCGGCAAACGCAGAACACAAAGTTCAATTTGGTACTTCTGGCCACCGCGGTACTGCAGACAAGCACACTTTTAACGAAAACCACATTTTAGCGATCGCTCAAGCGGTAGCAGAAGTTCGTGCTGAGCAAGGCACAATTGGCCCGTTGTTTGTGGGTAAAGACACGCATGCGCTATCTGAGCCTGCTTTTTCAAGTGTGATTGAAGTATTGATTGCAAATGGTGTGAAAGTGATTGTCCAGCAAGACAACGGTTACACGCCAACACCGGGTATTTCACACGCGATTCTGACTTACAACATCAAACACGATGAAAAAGCAGACGGTATCGTTATTACCCCATCACATAACCCACCACAAGACGGCGGTATCAAATACAATCCGACACATGGTGGTCCTGCAGAAGCTGAGTTGACTCAAGCTATCGAAGATCGTGCGAACGAATTGATTGCTGAAGGTTTACAAGGTGTTAAACGCCTACCACTAGCAGAAGCAAAAGCATCGGATCTGTTTGTAGAGATGGACTTGGTGAAGCCATACATTGATGACCTGGTGAACGTTATCGATATGGAAGCAATCCAAAAAGCGAACCTGAAGATTGGTGTAGATCCATTGGGTGGCAGCGGTATCGATTACTGGCGTCAAATTGGTCAGGCATACAACCTAGACCTAACGCTAGTAAGTGAATCGATCGATCCTTCTTTCCAATTCATGTCGCTAGATAAAGACGGCGTTGTGCGTATGGACTGTTCTTCTCCTTACGCAATGGCGGGTCTATTGGCACTGAAAGACGAATACGATTTAGCATTTGGTAACGATCCTGACTACGACCGTCACGGTATCGTTACGCCAAAAGGTTTGATGAACCCGAACCACTTCTTAGCCGTTTGTATTGACTACTTGTACCGTCATCGTGACGCGTGGGGTAAAGATGTCGCTGTTGGTAAAACACTAGTTTCAAGTGCGCTGATTGACCGTGTTGTTGCGGATCTAGGTCGTGAGCTATGTGAAGTGCCTGTTGGTTTCAAATGGTTTGTAGACGGTCTGTACACTGGTAAGTTTGGTTTCGGCGGCGAAGAAAGTGCTGGTGCGTCTTTCCTTCGTAAAGATGGCACGCCTTGGTCAACAGACAAAGATGGCATCTTGCTATGCCTTCTAGCAGCAGAGATCACTGCGGTAACGGGTAAGAACCCACAAGATTACTATGAAGAGCTAGCGGCGAAGCACGGTGAGTCGAAGTACAACCGTATTCAAGCTGTAGCAAATGGCCCACAAAAAGACGTATTGAAGAAGTTGTCACCAGAAATGGTTGCGGCTGAAACTCTAGCAGGTGATGAGATCACTGCTCGTCTAACGCATGCACCAGGCAATGGTGCTGCGATTGGTGGCCTTAAAGTAACGACAGCTAACGGTTGGTTCGCTGCTCGTCCATCAGGTACAGAAGATATCTACAAGATTTACTGTGAAAGCTTCATAGGTGAAGAACATCTGAAACAAATCGAAGCTGAAGCACAAGAAATAGTTAATCAAGTATTTGCAGCCGCTGGTTTGTAAAACATCCAATGGTCAATGTATCTAGCAAAGGGTTGATGTGAAAACATCAACCCTTTCATGTTTAAGTGCCCCGAACCGCTTTATCTCCGGGCCATGAATCTGGTACCACAAACCAGAATTGACCGTCTTCCGTTTGTGCGTGTATGAATCGATCTAAAGGCTTTTCAATAGGTTGAGAGAAATCGTCTGTACCGATCGCCCAGCATGGTTTATGTAAATGATAAAGGGGTTTACCAATTAAATCCCATTGACTTTGATAGCACCAGTAACCACTAATCTGACTTGGATTTAATTCATAACCCAAGCACTCCTTAGGAGTTGGCTCTGGAGTAAACGGATTAATATAGAGTCGTCCTTGCATCATTAGGCGCTCTTCTGGAGAGTCGTTTAAAGGAATTATTTTTTGAAATTCCGGGCGATCGCTCATTTTCAGCTGATGCGTGAGCATTCTATGCAATTTTGCATGTAACTGGTCGTGAGCATTCGGGCCATACCAAATGCCGTTGTAAAGAAGATAAAACTTAATCGCCACTTCCCAATGTTCTATCTGATTTGATTCTGTATTCCTCAACACCAAATCGACAGCACCAATGGTCTTACCTTCCGCGTCGTTTAACTGAATTTCTTCGGCAATAATCTGATATCGTTCTGAATTAGAAAGAGCCGCAGTGCATAGGTGCTGATATAAAAAACCCAGTCTCGGATTACCATTGTATTGTTCTGAGCTATTCAAAGGTTTGACCGAGACATCTTCTAAGGTTGCAAACGGAGGGGTTAACTTGAAAAGCGGAGGTGAAGTGGCGATCCATTGGTAAAAGCGTTGTAGTTGGTTCATCCGTATCCCTAAATTTATGGTGAGGCGACAAGCTTTGTTATTGTAACTAAATTTGCTTTTGAGGGTAGGGTGGCTAGCATCGATATTAGGGTTCGAGATACACTTTAAAGACCTAAATGATATCAAGGTGCCAGATGTCAAAAACGTTGTTGTATCAACTAGGTTGCACTCTTTCGTCTGATTCCATCGAGAGGTTATTTAGGTTTACATGCGCTAGAAATTGGAAGTAATAATGAATAACTTAAAGCTAGAACAGATTCTTAATGACAAACTGTCACCGCAGTTAATTAAAGATTACGCACCAAATGGGTTACAGGTAGAAGGGAAATCGGCGGTAAAGCGTGTTATCACTGGCGTAACCGCCTCTCAAGCCTTAATCGATAAAGCGATTGAGCTTAATGCAGACGCATTGCTTGTTCATCATGGCTATTTTTGGAAAGGTGAGCCTGAGCCAATTCGTGGCATGAAAGGTAAACGAATTCGTAGCCTGATCAAAAATGATATCAACTTATATGGTTATCACCTTCCTCTAGATATTCATCCAGAGCTAGGCAACAACGCTGAATTAGCTCGCTTACTTGAAATCGAAGTAGAAGGTGGGCTTGAAGGGCACCCTCAGTCAGTTGCTATGTTTGGGCGCTTGAAAAAGCCGATGTCTGGTGTTGAATTTGCGAGTAAGATCAACCAAGTTCTTGATAGAGAGCCTCTGCATATCGCTCCAGAGAATACCGATAAGATGATTGAGACAGTCGGCTGGTGCACTGGTGGAGGGCAGGATTTCATTGAACTTGCTGTACAGCACGGGCTGGATGCATTTATCTCTGGAGAAATTTCAGAGCGCACCACTTATACCGCTCGTGAAATGGACATTCATTACTATGCTGCAGGTCATCATGCTACTGAGCGTTATGGTGTTCAGGCTTTAGGCAAATGGCTAGCGGATGAATATGGCCTACATGTGGAGTTTATCGATATTGATAATCCGGTTTAGCGTTCTCCATTAATAACGTTAAACGCAAAAAAGAAAAAAGGGTTGAGACGAAAATCTCAACCCTTTTGTTTTTCTATCTTCGTACTAAAAGATCATTCACGTTCGTGAAGTGGAGAAAACTCACGTTGTGTTTCGCCAGTGTATAGCTGACGAGGACGACCAATGCGGTTCAGTGGATCGCTATGCATTTCGTTCCAGTGAGCAATCCAGCCGATGGTACGAGAAATCGCGAAGATAACCGTAAACATAGAAACTGGAATACCAATCGCTTTAAGAATGATACCTGAGTAGAAGTCTACGTTCGGGTACAGCTTCTTAGACACGAAGTACTCATCAGAAAGCGCAATGCGCTCAAGTTCCATTGCAACGTCTAGCAGAGGGTCTTGAATGTTTAGCTCTTTGAGAACTTCATGACACGTTTCGCGCATTACTGTCGCACGTGGGTCATAGTTCTTGTAAACGCGGTGACCAAAGCCCATTAAGCGGAATGGGTCATCTTTGTCTTTCGCGCGGTCTACATATTCAGGGATGTTATCGACGCTGCCAATCTCTTCTAGCATTCTCAAGCAGGCTTCGTTTGCACCACCGTGAGCAGGTCCCCAAAGGGATGCAATACCAGCGGCAATACATGCAAATGGGTTCGCACCAGAAGAGCCAGCTAGACGAACAGTTGATGTCGACGCATTCTGTTCGTGATCCGCGTGTAGAGTGAAAATCTTATCCATCGCACGGGCAACCACAGGATTTACTTCATACTCTTCGCAAGGGTTTGCGAACATCATATGCAAGAAGTTCTCTGCGTAGCTAAGGTCGTTACGAGGGTAAATAAATGGCTGACCGATAGAGTATTTGTAACACATCGCCGCCAGTGTTGGCATTTTTGACAGCAGACGGTACGCTGCAATTTCGCGGTGTTCGTCGTTGTTAATGTCAAGAGAGTCGTGATAGAAGGCTGCAAGTGCTCCAACTACACCACACATTACCGCCATTGGGTGAGCATCGCGTCGGAAGCCATGGAAAAAGCTTGCGATTTGCTCGTGTACCATTGTGTGACGAGTAACGGTCGTTTTGAATTGCTCGTATTGTTCTCGGGTAGGGGCTTCACCATAAAGAAGGATGTAACATACTTCTAAGTAATCTGCGTTATTGGCTAATTGATCAATCGGGAAACCGCGGTGCAAAAGAATACCTTTGCCGCCATCGATGTACGTGATTGATGATTCACAAGATGCAGTGGCAAGAAAACCTGGGTCAAAAGTAAAGTAACCATTGGCTCCCAGCTTACGAACGTCAATTACAGGTGTACCTAGCGTACCGTCCATAATTGGCAGTTCGATTGGCGCTTGACCTTCAACATGAAGGGTCGCTTTCTTATCCGCCATAACAATCTCCTTTGTTTATTATTTAATCCGTCCAGGATGTTTATGTGCCATTTTTGTACTGTTGTTAAAGCTTAAAGTCAATTTTTCTCCATCTTTGTGTGCACTTGTTATGATTTTTCTCATGAAAATCGTTAAAAATCTGTTCTATGTAGCATAATTTGTTACACCAATTGTATTAGAATGTTGCTCGCCGTATATTGGCAAAGAAAATTTTAGTTAAATCCTTATAAATTCGGGGCTAGAAACAAAGAGTGAGGTTTGTTGCTGGATTCCGTTTGTTAACAAATTGTTTACAATTATCTGGGTGGTTACTCGCGATATTTGTTAAATAGATGTTAACTTTTGTACGTTTGGAAGCTGAAATTGGTTATAACAATAAATGCTCAATGGAGCTGAGTGAGCAAGCCCGTGAAAGAAAGAAAGTCAAGACCTGTTAATTTAGATTTACAGACCATCCACTTTCCTATCACAGCAATCGCATCCATCCTACACCGTGTGTCTGGGGTAATTACGTTTGTTGCGGTGGGTATATTACTGTGGTTACTATCCATTTCTCTGTCATCCCCAATGGGTTTTATGGAAGCCGCTGACATCGTCGATAGCTTCTTCGTAAAATTCATCCTGTGGGGAATTCTTACTGCACTTGCCTACCACATCGCAGGTGGTATCCGTCACTTATTGATGGATCTAGGTCACTTTGAAGAACTAGATTCAGGCACGATGAGCGCTAAAGTCGCGTTTGGTGCAACAGCAGTATTATCATTATTGGCGGGGATCTTGGTATGGTAAAACACGTATCTTCATTTGGTCGTAATGGTGTACACGATTTCCTACTAATTCGTGCAACTGCAATCATTATGACGCTATACACGATTTATCTGATTAGCTTCTGTGCATTTTCAGATATCTCTTACGCATCTTGGACCCAATTCTTTGGTGGTACCTTCACTAAAGTATTCACCATGTTGGCACTTGTCTCGATCCTGATTCACGCATGGGTTGGTTTGTGGCAGGTATTAACTGATTACATTAAGTGCGCGAAACTACGTGGCGCACTACAACTTGGTGTTATTGCCGTGCTATTCGGCTATGTCTTCTCTGGTCTATTTATTCTGTGGGGTGCGTAAGTGTCTATTCCAGTTCGTGAGTTTGATGCCGTAGTAATCGGCGCTGGTGGTGCAGGTATGCGCGCTGCACTACAAATTTCAGAACAAGGCCTATCATGTGCTTTGTTGTCAAAAGTATTTCCAACACGTTCTCATACTGTGTCTGCACAGGGTGGCATTACTGTTGCTCTGGGTAACTCGCACAAAGACGATTGGCAATGGCACATGTACGATACCGTTAAAGGTTCCGACTACATCGGTGACCAGAACGCGATTGAATACATGTGTAAAAATGGTCCTGAGTCAGTTATCGAGCTTGAAAAAATGGGTCTTCCATTCTCTCGTTTTGATAACGGTACCATCTACCAACGTCCATTCGGTGGTCAATCTAAAGAGTTTGGTGGTGAGCAAGCTGCTCGTACAGCCGCAGCTGCAGACCGTACTGGCCACGCACTTCTTCACACGCTTTACCAGCAAAACGTAAAACACAAAACAACCATTTTCTCGGAGTGGTACGCTTTGGATCTTGTGAAAAACCAAGACGGCGCAATCATGGGTTGTACTGCGATTTGTATGGAAACGGGTGAAATCTGTTACTTCAAATCGAAAGCAACCATTCTAGCTACAGGTGGTGCAGGTCGTATTTACGCATCGACCACTAACGCGCACATCAACACGGGTGATGGCGTTGGTATGGCACTTCGCGCAGGCGTTCCAATGCAAGACATGGAAATGTGGCAGTTCCACCCAACAGGTATTGCTGGCGCGGGTGTTCTAGTGACGGAAGGTTGTCGTGGTGAAGGTGGTTACCTTCTAAATAAAGATGGTGAACGCTTCATGGAGCGCTACGCACCAAACGCGAAAGACCTTGCTGGTCGTGACGTGGTTGCTCGTTCAATGATGATTGAAATCCGTGAAGGCCGCGGCTGTGATGGTCCTTGGGGTCCACATATCAAGTTGAAACTTGATCACCTTGGTAAAGAAGTACTTGAATCACGTCTACCAGGTATCTGTGAACTGTCTCGTACATTTGCACACGTTGACCCTGTGAAAGAGCCAATTCCAGTAATTCCAACTTGTCACTACATGATGGGTGGTGTACCTACTCAAGTCTCTGGCCAAGCAATTAAGCAGAAGGCCGACGGTAGCGAGATGGAAGTACAAGGCCTTTACGCATGTGGTGAGATTGCTTCTGTATCGGTACACGGTGCTAACCGTCTGGGCGGCAACTCATTACTAGACTTGGTCGTATTTGGTCGTGCTACTGGCTTGCACCTTGGCGAAACGCTAGCAGCGCAAGCAGAAGCTCGTCCTGCAACAGAATCTGATATTGAAGCGTCTCTAGCGCGTACTATGCGTTGGGAAAACAGCACTGGTGGTGAAGATCCAGTTCAGATTCGTAAAGACCTACAAGCATGCATGCAAAACAGCTTCTCGGTATTCCGTGAAGGCGATGCGATGGCAACCGGTCTAGAAGAGTTGAAAGTGATTCGCGAACGTTTGAAAGATGCGCATCTAGCGGACAAGTCTTCAGAGTTCAACACGCAGCGTATCGAGTGTCTAGAACTTGATAACCTGATGGAAACCGCGTTTTCAACTGCCGTTGCAGCGAACTACCGTACAGAGAGTCGTGGCGCACATGCTCGTTTCGATTTCCCTGAGCGTGATGATGAGAACTGGCTATGCCACTCTATCTACAATCCGGAAACAGAAGCGATGACTAAGCGTGATGTGAACATGACGCCAACGCATCGTGAAGCTTTCCCGCCGAAAGTACGTACATACTAAAGGGAGGATACGACTATGAAATTAAACTTCTCTTTATACCGTTACAATCCGGATGTGGATACCAAGCCTTACATGAAAGAGTATACCCTTGAGGTAGACGAAGGCTCAGACATGATGGTGCTTGATGCATTGATTCTGCTAAAAGAGCAAGATCCAAGCATCGCGTTCCGTCGCTCATGCCGTGAAGGGGTATGTGGTTCTGATGGTTTGAATATGAATGGTAAAAACGGCCTAGCGTGTATCACACCGTTATCTGCTCTACAAGGCGATAAGATAGTTATTCGTCCACTACCAGGGTTACCTGTCGTGCGCGATCTTATCGTTGACATGACGCAGTTCTATGATAACTATGCGAAAGTTAAACCATTCTTGATTGATGATGGTGCATTACCACCATCACGTGAGAACCTACAATCGCCTGATGATCGTGCGCATTTAGATGGATTGTACGAATGTATCATGTGTGCATGTTGTACAACGTCTTGCCCATCATTCTGGTGGAACCCTGATAAATTCATCGGCCCAGCTGGTCTTCTCGCAGCGTACCGTTGGCTAATTGATAGCCGCGATACGGCAACAGATGAACGTTTGTCTGATCTTGATGATGCATTTAGCGTTTTTCGTTGCCATGGCATCATGAATTGTGTAAGTGTTTGTCCTAAGGGATTAAATCCGACGAAAGCCATCGGTCACATTAAGTCGATGTTGGTTAATCGTTCGGTTTAATTTACTCGCTCTTAGGAATGTCGCAGTGTTGCGGATCACCCGATATGACCGCTTCACTGCTTCAGTAATATTCGAGTAAAGAATACAAAAATTGCCGACCGTATTTTTAGTCGGCTCTTATAGCTCGGCAAAGACCGAAGCAAACGTGAAAACTACTGGTTAAGGGAAAATATGCACAACGGCGTGATGAAGGCATGGCTCGAGTCTTCACACTTGGCTGGCGCCAATGCAACGTATGTAGAGGACCTCTACGAACTGTATCTAAGTGATCCCGATCTGGTAAGTGAGGAGTGGAAACGTGTTTTTGAAGGCTTGCCTAAGCCATCAGAAGAAGTGGCAGAACAACCACATTCACGTGTCCGTGACTACTTCCGACGACTCGCTAGAGAAACAAAGCATTACAATGTCCAAGTTAGTGACCCAGATGTCGATGCAAAACAAGTAAAAGTTCTACAGCTAATCAACGCATACCGTTTCCGCGGGCATGAAGCTGCAGAATTAGACCCACTAGGTCTATGGCAACGCCCAACAGTGGCGGAGTTAGACCCTGCTTTTCATAATCTTACCGAAGATGACTTCGAAGAAACTTTCAACGTAGGTTCTTTTGCTGTTGGGCAAGAAACCATGAAGTTGAAAGATATCTATGAAGCCCTCAACAAAACTTATTGCGGTTCCATCGGTGCTGAATACATGCACATGACTGACACAGAGCAAAAGCGTTGGATTCAGCAACGCCTTGAGTCTGTCGTAGGCCAGCCATCATTCAACAAAGATGAGAAGCGCACATTCCTAGAAGAGCTAACAGCCGCTGAAGGTTTGGAGCGTTACCTCGGGGCGAAATTCCCAGGTGCAAAACGTTTCTCTTTAGAAGGTGGTGATGCGCTGATTCCGATGACGAAAGAGTTGATCCGTCATGCGGGTACAAGTGGAATGCGTGAAGTGGTTATCGGTATGGCTCACCGCGGTCGTTTGAACATGCTGGTGAACGTACTTGGTAAGAAACCTCAAGACCTGTTTGATGAGTTCGCAGGTAAACACGACGAAACTTGGGGTACGGGTGATGTGAAATATCACCAAGGTTTCTCTGCTGATTTTGCGACTCCAGGCGGTGATGTTCACTTAGCACTTGCATTTAACCCATCGCACCTAGAAATCGTAAACCCGGTAGTCATGGGCTCAGTTCGAGCACGTCAAGACCGCTTGGGTGATAATCAAGGTAGCAAAGTGCTTCCTATCACCATCCACGGTGATTCAGCAATCGCTGGTCAGGGTGTGGTTGCCGAAACTTTCAACATGTCTCTTGCTCGTGGGTTCCAAGTTGGTGGTACGGTACGTATCGTCATCAACAACCAAGTAGGCTTTACGACGTCTAATCCTCGTGACACGCGTTCTACGATGTACTGTACCGACATCGCGAAGATGGTGCAGGCGCCAATTTTCCATGTAAATGCAGATGACCCTGAAGCAGTTGCTTTTGTTACTCGCATTGCATTGGATTACCGTAACGAGTTCAAGCGCGATGTCGTGATCGATCTTGTATGTTACCGTCGCCACGGTCACAATGAGGCGGATGAGCCAAATGCGACTCAGCCTTTGATGTACCAGAAAATCAAAAAGCATCCTACACCACGCAAATTGTATGCAGATGTTCTGATCGACAAAAATGAGTCAGATATCGAGACAGCGACTCAGTTAGTCAATGAGTATCGCGATGCATTAGATCGCGGTGAAGTGGTTGTTAAAGAATGGCGTCCAATGGCGTTGCACTCTGTAGACTGGTCCCCTTACTTAGGGCACGAATGGGATATGGAGTGGGATTCAAAATACGACAAGACACGCCTTATTGAGCTAGGCAATCGTCTGTGTCAGTACCCAGAAAGCCATAAACTGCAAAGCCGTGTTAATAAGCTATACAACGATCGTCTAGCAATGATGACCGGTGAAAAAGCTATTGACTGGGGTATGGCTGAAACATTGGCATATGCTACATTGGTTGACGATGGCAAGCGTATTCGTCTTTCTGGTCAGGACTCGGGTCGTGGTACTTTCTTCCACCGTCACTCGGTTCTTCATAACCAAACCGATGCAAGCACTTACATTCCATTAGCGAATATTCATGACAACCAAGGGCCATTCCAAGTCTTTGACTCAGTATTGTCAGAAGAAGCTGTGTTGGCGTTTGAATACGGTTACGCAACAGCCGAACCAGGTGGTTTAACTATCTGGGAAGCACAGTTTGGTGATTTTGCCAACGGTGCACAAGTTGTTATCGACCAGTTTATCTCGTCAGGCGAGCAAAAGTGGGCGCGTTTGTGCGGTCTTACTATGCTTCTACCTCATGGTTATGAAGGTCAAGGTCCTGAGCACTCATCTGCACGTTTAGAGCGTTACCTTCAGCTTTGTGCTGAGCAAAATATGCAGGTTGTGGTTCCTTCAACACCGGCTCAGGTGTACCACATGATTCGTCGTCAGGTTGTACGCCCAATGCGTCGACCTCTCATTGTTATGTCACCGAAATCTTTGCTGCGCCACCCTCTATGTACTTCAACGATTGAAGACTTGGCGGATGGTACATTCCAATCTGCAATTCCAGAAGTAGATGATTTAGAACCAAGCAAAGTGAAACGTGTCGTGTTCTGTGCTGGTAAGGTTTACTTTGACCTACTAGAGCAGCGCCGTAACAACGAGCAAGACGATGTTGCTATCGTGCGTATTGAACAGCTTTACCCATTCCCAATGGAAGAAGTACAAGCAGCAATTGCTCAATACACTAACGTTGAAGACTTCGTGTGGTGTCAGGAAGAACCTCAGAACCAAGGTGCTTGGTACTGTAGCCAACATAACTTCCGTGCCGCTATTCCTGCAGGTGCAAATCTTAAATACGCAGGTCGCCCAGCTTCTGCTTCGCCAGCAGTTGGCTACATGTCGGTGCACTTGAAACAACAAAAAGCGTTGGTTGAAGACGCTCTGAACGTGAACTCAAAAACTTCGAATTAAGAACTAGAAGTTAAAGGAAGAAACAGATATGACAATTGAAATTCTGGTTCCAGATTTACCTGAATCAGTTGCTGATGCAACCGTAGCGACATGGCACAAACAACCGGGCGACGCAGTAGAGCGTGACGAGGTTTTGGTTGACATCGAAACAGACAAAGTTGTGCTAGAAGTTCCAGCTCCGGAAGCTGGCGTTTTAGAAGCTATTGTTGAAGCAGAAGGTGCGACAGTACTTTCTAAACAAATCATTGCTAAATTGAAGCCAGGCGCAGTTGCAGGTGAACCAACTGCAGACAAAACAGAAGGTACTGAAGCATCTCCTGATAAGCGTCACAAAGCTGCGCTTAGCGAAGAAAGTAATGACGCACTAAGCCCAGCAGTGCGCCGTTTATTGGCTGAACATGGCTTAGAAGCAAGCCAAGTGAAAGGCACTGGTGTTGGTGGTCGTATTACGCGCGAAGATATTGAAGCGCATCTTGCGAACGCTAAATCTGCGTCAAAAGAAGACTCGCCAGCAGTGGTTGACGTGCCGGCAGCGGCTCGCAGTCAGAAACGTGTTCCAATGACTCGCCTTCGTAAGACAGTTGCTAACCGTTTGCTAGAAGCGAAGAACAACACGGCAATGCTAACGACGTTTAACGAAGTGAACATGAAACCAATCATGGACCTTCGTAAGCAGTACAAAGATCAGTTCGAAGAGCGTCACGGTATTCGTTTGGGCTTCATGTCTTTCTACGTGAAAGCAGTAACAGAAGCGCTTAAGCGTTACCCAGAAGTAAATGCTTCGATTGATGGCGATGACATTGTTTACCACAACTACTTCGACATTAGCATGGCGGTATCAACGCCACGTGGTCTAGTTACACCTGTCCTAAAAGACTGTGACAAGCTTGGTTTCGCTGATGTTGAAAAAGGCATCAAAGAGCTGGCTATCAAAGGTCGTGATGGCAAGCTAACGGTAGACGAGCTAATGGGCGGTAACTTCACTATCACAAACGGTGGTGTGTTTGGTTCACTTATGTCTACACCAATCATCAACCCACCTCAATCAGCGATTCTTGGTATGCATAAGATCCAAGAGCGTCCGATGGCAGTGGATGGCAAAGTTGAAATCTTGCCGATGATGTACCTAGCGTTATCTTACGATCACCGCCTAATTGACGGTCGTGAATCAGTTGGTTTCCTAGTAACGATTAAAGAGTTACTAGAGGACCCAGCACGTCTCCTATTAGACGTTTAATATCGCTAAAACGTCTAGTTATCGTAGGTAGCTAGACGTTAAAAATTTCAATGGCTAGACTAGCTCAACGTTTGGCCTTCATTTGAATCCTTCAGTATGAGAACTCATGATAAAGGATTGATTTGAGAAGACCCTACAGACGTACAAGCAGCCAAGACTGCAGCGTTATGGAAATAATAAATCCCTTAAGGGAAAAACAAACGGAATATCGAAATGAATTTGCATGAATACCAAGCCAAACAGCTGTTTGCAGAATTCGGTTTGCCTGTGCCAGAAGGCTACGCGTGTGATACACCACAAGAAGCTTTTGAAGCCGCAGGCCGTATTAGTACAGCCAAGAAAGTAGTTAAATGTCAGGTTCACGCTGGTGGCCGTGGTAAAGCGGGTGGCGTAGAGCTACACGATACAAAAGAAGGCGTTAAAGAGTTTGCACAGAAGTGGTTAGGTAAAAACCTAGTAACTTACCAAACAGACGCAAATGGTCAGCCAGTAACAAAAATCCTTGTTGAAGAAGCTTCAAATATTGCGAACGAACTATACCTAGGTGCGGTAGTTGACCGTGCTAGCCGTAAGATCGTTTTCATGGCTTCTACCGAAGGTGGTGTGGAAATTGAAAAAGTTGCGGAAGAAACGCCGGAACTCATCCACAAAGCAGCAATTGACCCACTAGTAGGTCCACAAGCTTACCAAGGTCGTGAGCTAGCGTTCAAACTTGGTCTTGAAGGCGACCAAATCAAACAATTCGTTAAGATCTTTATGGGTCTTGGCACTATGTTTTCTCAGTACGATCTTGCTCTGCTAGAGATCAACCCACTTGTGATTACTGGTGAAGGCAACTTGCTATGTCTTGACGGTAAGATCAACATCGACTCAAACGCACTGTACCGTCAGCCTAAGCTTCGTGAAATGCACGATCCTTCACAAGAAGATGAGCGTGAAGCACACGCAGCTCAGTGGGAGCTGAACTACGTAGCACTAGACGGTAACGTTGGCTGTATGGTTAACGGTGCAGGCCTAGCAATGGGTACGATGGATATCGTAAACCTACACGGCGGCAAACCAGCTAACTTCTTAGATGTAGGTGGCGGCGCGACGAAAGAGCGTGTTGCTGAAGCATTCAAGATCATCCTATCTGATGACAATGTGAAAGCGGTACTTGTTAACATCTTCGGTGGTATTGTACGTTGTGACATGATCGCAGAAGGTATTATCGGTGCGGTTAAAGAGGTAGGCGTAAGCGTACCTGTTGTTGTTCGTCTTGAAGGTACTAACGCTGACCTAGGTCGCGAAGTTCTTGCTAATTCTGATGTTGATATCATTGCTGCTGAGTCGCTAACTGATGCTGCTCAGAAAGTTGTTGCTGCTGCGGAGGCTAAATAATGTCTGTATTAATTAACAAAGACACTAAAGTAATCTGTCAGGGGTTCACTGGTGGTCAAGGTACTTTCCACTCAGAGCAAGCTATCGCATACGGTACGCAAATGGTTGGCGGTGTGTCTCCAGGTAAAGGTGGCCAAACTCACCTAGGTCTTCCTGTATTCAACACAGTTCGTGAAGCAGTAGAAGCGACTGGCGCAACAGCGACAGTCATCTACGTACCAGCACCTTTCTGTAAAGATGCAATCCTAGAAGCGATTGACGCGGGTATCGAGCTAATCGTAACGATTACTGAAGGTATCCCTACTACAGATATGATCGACGTAAAAGTGAAGCTAGAAGAAACTGGCGTTCGCATGATTGGTCCTAACTGTCCGGGCGTTATCACTCCTGATGAGTGTAAGATCGGTATCATGCCTGGTCACATCCACAAGAAAGGCAAAGTAGGTATTGTATCTCGTAGCGGTACTCTAACTTACGAAGCAGTTAAACAAACCACTGACGAAGGTTTCGGCCAGTCTACTTGTGTTGGTATCGGTGGTGACCCAATCCCGGGTTCAAACTTCATTGATATCCTAAAACTGTTCCAAGAAGACCCTGAGACAGAAGCGATCGTTATGATCGGTGAGATCGGTGGTACTGCAGAAGAAGAAGCTGCAGCATACATTAAAGAAAATGTAACGAAGCCAGTGGTTTCTTACATTGCTGGTGTAACTGCACCTCCTGGTAAGCGTATGGGCCATGCTGGTGCGATTATCTCTGGTGGTAAAGGTACTGCTGAAGACAAATTTGCTGCACTAGAAGCGGCTGGCGTTAAAACTGTGAAATCTCTAGCAGAGATTGGCCAAGGTCTACGTGAAGTGACGGGTTGGTAATCGACCACACTACTTAATAAGTATTAAAAAGCCTGCGATTTCGCAGGCTTTTCTTTTTCCGTTTCCGTGGATTTATGTTTGTTGTTAGCAAGGTCTTTCGCGTTTAATACTCAATGCGATTATGCTTTGCTTTTAATCAGCTGGCTCAGCATAAATAAGGATGTTGCGCTGATCACTACGGAAGGGCCGGCCGGTGTATCGAAGTGCCATGATAGGCTAAGCCCCATCAGTACTGCCACAGAGCCAATAATGGATGCGAACAATGCCATTTGCTCTGGTGATGAAGAGACTTTACGTGCTGTTGCTGCTGGGATAATTAGGAGCGAAGTCATGATCAACGCGCCAACGAACTTCATACCTACTGCGATTACTACACCCACCATTAGCATTAACACCAATCGAACTAAGTCTGTATTCACGCCCTCAACAGCGGCAAGTTCTTCACTAACAGTGCTAGAAAGCAGTGGGCGCCAGAAGACGTACAAACACGCACTCACCGCAACAACACCTGCGTAAATAAACATCAGATCTTGTGGAGAGACGGCAAGTAAGTCCCCAAATAGGTAGCTCATTAAATCGACGCGCACGTTTTCCAAAAAGCTAACCGATACTAAACCGATAGAGAGTGCACTGTGTGCCAAGATACCTAACAACGTGTCTGTAGCCACAAGTTGTTGCTTTTGCAGAGTGACAAGCAAAACGGCCAGAGCTAAACAGCAGACGAGTAGCGCAAGGTAGAGATTTACGTTGAGCAAGAAGCCCAGCGCTAGGCCCATTAACGATGCATGAGCTAGGGTATCTCCGAAGTAAGCCATTTTACGCCAAACGACAAATGACCCAAGTGGACCGGCAATGATCGCAATACCAATACCAGCAAGAATAGAAGGTAGGAGAAACTCAATCATGATGGTGATGTCCGTGTTTATGGTGGGAGCATGATGTCGCATCACCGCTTACTGGCGTTCCGGATAAATCGTGATGATGGTGCTCATGGTCGTGATGATAAAACGCGAGAGATTCTCTCGCTGCATTGCCAAATAGCGCGATGTAAGAAGGGTGCTGAGTAATAGTGGCAGGTGAACCTGAGCAGCAAACATGGTGATGCAGACAAATAACATCGTCCGTTTTCGCCATCACTAAATGTAAGTCATGCGATACCATAAATACGCCACAATCAAAGCGGTGACGAATGCTCTCAATTAAGTCATAGAGATCGATTTGACCTTGGATATCCACCCCCTGAGCTGGTTCGTCTAATACTAATAGCTGAGGACGCTGAAGCAGAGCGCGCGCCAGTAACACTCGTTGGTTTTCACCACCGGATAAGCGATGCATATTACTATTAAGTAAATGTTCAGCGCCAACAAGCCTTAATGCATCAATGCACTCCTGCTTACTGTATTTTCCTGCTAAATTTAGGAAGCGGGTTACATTCAATGGAAGGGAGTCATTGAGCTTCAACTTTTGAGGAACGTAACCAATTTTCAGTTTTCTTTGTCGGTTCAACTTGCCGCTAGTCGGCTTTTGAAGACCTAAGATAACTTTGACTAACGTTGATTTTCCCGCTCCATTGGGACCAATTAGGGTAGTTATTTTGCCCTTTTCTAATTCCATACTAATGTTATCGAGAACTCTGCGGCCATCGAACTCGACGCATAACTGCTCAAGATGGACTAAGGAAGACATGAATGAAACTCATTTGCAAATCAATAATGTTATAATGTAACATTATCTCACTTTCCACGCCATATCCCAAGTAAAACTATGAAAAGAGCATTAATTCTTGCTGCCTCAGCAATGTTAACACTGCCAGCACAGGCGGTAACGGTACTGACGAGTATCAAACCTATTCAGTTGTTAGTAACAGAGCTTACTCAAGGAGTAACTTCACCAGACGTGCTATTGCAGTCTAACACATCACCCCATGACTATGCTTTGCGTCCATCGGATGTTAAAAAGGTCGCTTCGGCTGATTTGGTTATCTGGTACGGACATGATCTTGAACCGTTTCTAGAGAAAGTTGTTTCGGATAGATCGAATACTTTGACTATTAGTCAAATTCCAAATCTAGAATTGCGTGAATTTGATAGTGAGCACAACCATGACCATGATGGGCACGATCATGGCTCACATGATCCGCACTTTTGGCTAGGTGTAAGCCAAGCACAACAAGTGGCCAAGGCTGTTGTGAATCAACTTGTATCACTTGATCCGGAAAATGCAGCTCAATATCAAGCGAACCTCAAAAAGTTTGAACTCGAGCTAAAAGACACTGACCAACAGATAAAGCAGAAGCTGGCACCAGTAAAAAACAAAGGTTACTTTGTATTCCATGATGCTTACGGTTATTTCGAAGATCGTTATGAACTAAATCAAATGGGGTATTTTACTGTGAGCCCAGAACGCAAGCCAGGAGCGAAGACCTTAATTCAAATTCGTCAAAAGCTAAGTGGTGAAGATGTGGCTTGTGTATTTTCTGAACCTCAGTTTACCCCGGCTGTCGTTCAGAGCGTAATGAGAGGCAGTGATGTCGCTAAAGGCGAGCTTGACCCGTTAGGGAGTACAATTGAAGCAAAACCTGGCAGTTACTTTACTTTTCTCAACAATATGGCGAATAGTTTTGAGCAATGCTTGAACAAAAAGTCAGATTAAGTGCTGTCGTAATGTAGGAGTAGTCTTTTTAACGTGATCCAGTAGTAAGAATTACAACCTTTGGTAAGGCGAGCCTTTTCTCAGAAAGTAATTGAGATATCATTACCAATAATTATCAGCTCAAAATAACCGTATCAATCCATGTTTTACAAACGATGAACGGTCACTTTCAGAGCACAAATTGATACAAAAGGTTTTCGTCTTGCTACGCCAATTAGCCCTTGCTCTGTTGGGCTTTGTCTTATCCTACCAAGCATTTGCGCTTCATAATGCAAATGCAATCTTTTACCCTTTGCCAACTCAGGCAAAGGGTACTTTTATCGCGGCTAAAAAGTTGTTCTTGGGTGAAAAGGGCGGTTTGTGGATTCATGACGTACACGGACGAGTCCTGTTTTACGATGGTCAAACTATATTGCCTAAATCAGGTAGCTTCCTACAAACGTCGGCTAAGCAGTTGGCTTATCATAAAGGTGCTTTTTGGACCTTTATTGAAAATGAGGTCTATCGAACCTATCCAAATCAGGAACGACGTTTAGTCTTTAGTTTAAATCCAGGCTCACAAATAAGAAAAATAGGGTCTTCAAAGAACTATATTTGGGTGAGTGATGGCGCGCATTTCTATACCTACAATATCGACACTAGCGAGTTAAACTCTTTCTCTCTATTGCAGCTCTATCAACATAGTAATAATAGCTACGTTTACATTAATGATGCGGTGCTAGTTGAAACCAAGTGGGCACTAGCAACGACTTCCGGCTTCTATCTTTCTGAAGGTGATAAGTTTGACCATGTCGCTGCCTCAGGTCAAAACTACATTGAGAAAGTCTATTATTCACACACGCGAAGAGAAATTTTGATAGGTACATTGCGTGGCGCTTTAATTTTCAACATTTACCAGCCTGATAAAGAAGTGATTAGAATTGGCGGCTCACATGTTTTGACATTCGCAGAGACAAATCAAGAGTATTGGGTGGGGACCGAGCATGGTCTTTATTTGTACTCATTTTTTTCAGGTGAGGTCACCGAAGTCGCGCCTGCAAGTTTTCTTGAGTTAGAGTTAGATAACACGAAGATTTATTCGTTGTTGAGCGACAATATGGGAGGGATGTGGATTGCGACTAACCAAGGTATTCGTTATTACTCGCTATTTAGTAAAAAATTTGAACGAGTGACCTTTAGTAGTTATGACTCACACACCCTATCAGGACGAATTCGGCAAACTATTGAAGGTCCTGATGGTGCGCTTTGGTTTGCTGATGACCGAAAGATTTATCGTTCAGGAAAGAGTGGGATTAACCAAGTCTTAGAGTTGGAGTCGCAGATCAATGAATTTGCGTTTCAAAACGGTATGCTTTGGCTTGCGACCTCAAAAGGGCTGGAAATATTTGAGCTAAATGGTCTCAACAAGATTACATATCCTTATTTACAGGTTATGGCCGGACATGCCGTAGAGCATGTGACCGTTGATGGTGATGACCGTCTTTGGGTATCAAGCGGATACCATCTTTACAATGTTGATACTGCTGCACGAAGCGTACGAAACTTTGGAAGTGAGTGGCTAGTAAGTCAGTATTTGCCTGCTAAGGTTACGCGCCTATATGATACTGAAGATGCCCTATTAATAGGCACCGATCATGGCGTATACCAATACAGTAATGACAACATCCAGTTTATCCGTTTTTCAGAAAAGTTTGGTGAATCATTAGACATGACCACGGCGGTTGATGGCAGCCAGTGGTTTGCTTCATCTTATGGTGTGTTTAAAACTGATACACGAAGCGATGAAAAACGTGTTGTTGAAATGAGTGAGCCCAACGCCAGACCTGCTTGCTTGATCAGAGACAGGCAAGGTGTATGGTTAGCTTCCTCTGTCGGTTTAAGCTATTACCACCTTTCGGGTGAGTTAGTGAAACATTACTCATCGTCATCAGGCTTAATGAACAATGAGTTCCTCCCTGGTATTTGTAGCGTTATACAGCAGACAGAAATTGGTGAGCGAGAGCTTGTTCTGGGGTCGAAGTACGGACTCGTAAAAGCAGAAGCATCCAAGCTGCTTGTATCTAATCCCCCAGAGTCTAAGTTTATTGTTAGCCAAGTTGTGCTTGAAAATGAAGTTCTGCAAGTTGGTAGTGCCGATCTGAATGGGCTCACACTGCCATATGGATCTTCGCTGAGTTTTTTATTCGGTGTGATGCCAAAACCAGACAGTCAAAACTTGTACTATCGATTGAACAACGATGACCCATGGCAAACGTTAGAGGGGGGCCAACTGACACTCGAGCACCTTAGTTCCGGTGAATATCACTTGCAGGTCAGTAATGAGTCTCAAGTTGCCGCTGGAGTCGTTGGTTTAGAATCTCACTTTATCGTCCTTCATCCTTGGTATCTATCGCGATTTGCTATTTTAGGCTTTGTCGTAGCTAGTATTGCGGTCGTTGCAGTACTCGTATTCTGGCGCTCGCGCTACGTTGTACAGGCTAACCGTGATCTAGCAGCTCAAGTGACCCTCAAAACGAATCAGTTAAGACATCAAAGTAGAGTGTTGCTTACGAGCAACCAGCAATTACGTAAACAGATTCAAGTTAGAAACCTACTCGTAGACCATGTAGCTCTATCCATAAAATCAAGCGTCGACTTTATTGTGGCGAAACTACCTATGCCTCTGGATACTGCGACAGAGGATCATTTGGCTAAAACGAATTGGCAGTTAAATGAACTCAAAAGTGTTCCAAGTGATGTAAGTGGTGGGAGCCAGAACTACAACTTGAGTCAGATAACTCAGTCAGTGGTTGATGTATGGCAAGATGACTTTGCAAAAGCGGGTATTTTGGTAGAGCTAGAAGATGAGAGCAAGCAGAGCCGGGTTGCTCTGGAAAGCTTTAATCTTGATGTTATTTTCAATAGCATTTTTGCCAATATCATCAAGCGCTCTTTCCGAGGTCAAACGGTTAGAATTATGCTAGAAGAGGGGCATGATATTGTGTCATTGAGCTTTCTTGATTACGGGACGCAATTACCTAATAAAGTCGCGACTGGGTTTCCATCTAACTTAAATCACTCTGAGTTGAGTATTGACCACCTTGCCCAATTAGTGACAACGAGTGGTGGTTATTTGGCTGTCTTCTCTTCTGATGCTCAAAACAAAGTCGAGATTACATGGCCATCTGCGAAGGAAAGTAGTTATCTGGATGAACCGCAGCAAGAACTCAATCCTGTAACTATTGCAGAAGATCAAGTCACACCAGAGAAAGAGTGGTTGCAAAAAGTCTATCAATTAGTGGCAGAGCATTACCATGATCCTGAATTTGGCACTGCGTCAGCCGCTAAAATGCTGTATATGTCTGAACGCTCTTTGCAGAGACGTTTTAAATCTGCCTCGTCAAGAACGTTAAAAGACTATGTCACAGAGGTTCGTTTAGAAACGGCGTGTGAACAGTTATTGGCGGGTGAGAAAATCAGTGAAGTCGCCTTTAACTCTGGCTTTAATGATCCATCTTACTTTAGCCAAAAGTTTAAGCTGCATTTTGGTTTGCCCCCATCCAAGTTTGCTTTGACTCAAGAAAGCCAAGAAATTAACTAGAAAACCTTCATTATACGCTCCCTAGTTAATAGTTAAGATGCTGGGGAGCTGCATACAGTGCTCTATTATTGCTGTAGTTGCTAACGCAGTGAGTTTCATTGTTTCTTCATCACATCTAGCCTACAAATCCATTCTCAACACGTAAGCACGATCACGTTCTATCTGTTAGTCGCGATGTTCATAGCAATAAGCATAAATGGCTTCAAGAGAATGATTTATTGATAGTTGCAACAAATAAATGACAGTTGTATTGCTGAATCAAAAGAGCGTTGTTCATTTGGGTGAATGATGGTGTGCGACATTCGTGAAAACGAAAACTGTGTTGAAAAGATGAATAAGGTAAAGAAGTTTTGAAAGAGGTGAAAAAAAATATCGTGGTATAGCCGGGGGGACTATACCACGGGTGTCAAGGACACCTTCGCTTGCTGCCGGAGTGACATGTTGCCATGCCACCTCTGGAATTTATTAGAGAGGTTGCCCTCTCGATGGAGTAACTATACGAGAGGTTACTTATTTTTCTTATAAAAATAACGCCATGTTTATATGAGAAAAGCGACAACGTTTGGTTTTTTACTTAACTAATTGTTTTAATTTGAATTTTTTGTTTTCTATCTTGGTTTGTGACATTTTTGTTTCGTTAGGTGTCATTTTTAATTGTTAATTTTGACGTAAATAACGAGAGGAAATTTACGAAGTTAACGTTTGAAAGCGTGAAAACATTTACGGAATCTTTGATTTCACACAAGGATTGAAGGGGTATAGGGGAGTAATATTGGCAACCTAAACTTATTAAATAATAATATTTCTCATTAGCAATACTCTTAAGGGCCACTATGAAGTTATCAGAGATTAATCCTGGCGATACGGTGACGATTCGGTTGTTAGATGGTCTTTCATCAGATATCAGAAAGAAACTCATGGTAATGGGGCTGCTTCCCAATACAGAAGTCAAAGTGATTCGACGTGCGCCAATGGGCGATCCTTTACAAGTCGAAGTCCGTGGTGTGTCTGTCGCATTGCGAGAAACAATTGCTCAGAAAATTGAAGTGGAGCGAGTGTAATGCAATATCAAGTGCTAACCGTAGGTAACCCTAATAGTGGTAAAACGACGCTATTTAATGGTTTAACTGGCGCAAAACAGCAAGTTGGTAACTGGGCAGGCGTCACGGTTGAAAAGAAAACAGGACAATTCAAGCATGCTGGGGATGAGTTTTTGCTCACTGACCTTCCGGGTATTTACTCATTAGACAGTGGTAATGATAGTAATAGTATTGATGAATCCATCGCATCGCGTGCGGTTCTAACTCATCCTGCTGATCTCATTATTAACGTGGTGGATGCTACAAGTTTAGAGCGCAGCTTATATATGACGCTGCAACTTCGCGAACTTGGTCGCCCTATGATTGTTGTCCTCAACAAGATGGATGCGCTAAAGCGTGAACGTCAGATGATTAACGTTGCAGAGCTTGAGAAAACGTTAGGTTGTCCGGTTGTCAGTTTATCTGCAACCAATAAAACTCAAGTGGCAGAGTTTAGAGAAAAGCTCCATAAATCCATCGTTCAAGGAGTGCCACTTAAAGAATTGTCTTTGCATTACGGTGAGAAGATGGAGTCGGCAATTCAAACGGTTTCCGCACTTTTTAACGACCAAAACGTCGCTCATCGTGCACTAGCGATTCGTGCGCTTGAAAAAGACACAATGGTGCTCAATAGTCTTTCTGATATTGATAGAAGCAAAGTCTTGGAAGTCATTACGACGTTAGATTTGGATATCGATTTGCATGTCGCGGATACTAAGTACACGCATCTGCATGAACAGTGTAAAAAAGTTCGCCGAAGCGAAGGCAAGTTAAGTCGTAGTGTGACTGAAAGACTCGACCAGTTTATTTTGAACAAGTGGATTGGAATTCCTTTCTTCTTTGTTGTTATGTACCTGATGTTTATGTTCTCGATTAACATCGGTAGTGCATTTATCGACTTTTTTGACATTGGTGTGGGCGCATTGTTGGTTGATGGTGGGCATCACTTGTTAGACGGTCATTTGCCTGTGTGGTTAGTGACGGTTCTTGCTAATGGTATCGGTGGTGGTATCCAGACGGTTGCAACCTTCATTCCGGTTATCGCGTGTTTGTACCTGTTCCTAGCGGTACTTGAGAGCTCAGGTTACATGGCTCGTGCAGCATTCGTACTAGATAAAGTGATGCAGAAGATCGGCCTACCGGGCAAAGCATTTGTACCGTTGGTTCTTGGTTTTGGCTGTAACGTACCGTCAATCATGGCAACTCGTACTCTAGACCAAGAACGTGAGCGTAAACTGGCTGCATCTATGGCGCCATTTATGTCATGCGGTGCTCGTCTGCCTGTATACGCGCTATTTGCTGCGGCATTCTTCCCAGGTTCTGGCCAGAACATTGTATTCGCACTTTACCTACTTGGTATTGTGGCAGCGATCTTCACAGGTCTTTTCCTTAAGCACACGCTTTACCCAGGTAGCAGTGATAGCCTAGTAATGGAAATGCCAGACTATGAGCTTCCGACGCTACAAAACGTGGTGATCAAAACTTGGCAAAAGCTAAAGCGCTTTGTACTTGGTGCAGGTAAAACCATCGTTATCGTTGTTGCTATTCTGAGTTTCTTCAACTCATTGGGTACTGATGGCAGTTTTGGTAATGAAGACAGCGAAAACTCGGTGCTTTCTAAAGCTGCGCAAGTTGTAACTCCAGTATTCGCGCCAATCGGTGTTCAAGAAGATAACTGGCCAGCGACGGTTGGTATCATTACCGGTATCTTCGCAAAAGAGGCGGTAGTTGGTACGCTTAACAGTCTATACACCACGCCAAGTGACGGTGAAGACGCAGAATTTGATCTAATGGGCAGCCTAGAAGAGGCAGTAATGAGTATCCCTGAAAACTTAGCCGGTTTGAGCTACTCAGATCCACTAGGCATTGAAGTGGGTGACTTAACTGACTCAAATGCCGTTGCCGAAGAACAAGAAGTCGATGCTTCTATCTTCGGTAACATTAAATCGCAGTTTGCTTCTGGCAATGCCGCATTTGCTTACCTAATCTTTATCCTACTGTACACTCCTTGTGTGGCGGCGATGGGTGCTTACGTACGTGAGTTTGGTCATAAGTTCGCACGCTTTATCGCGGTTTGGACAATGGGCTTGGCTTACCTATGTGCGACGTTCTACAACCAATTGACGCATTTCGCAGATAGCCCAGTAACAAGTGGTATTTGGATGGCTGTGATCGTAGCTATCTTCTTTGGCACATACCGTGTGTTCAAACAAGTTGGTAAGAAACAAAACGGTGCATTAGAGGCGCAAGTAGCATGATTTTAAAAGAGCTTTATCAATACATTGCAGACAAAGGAACCGTCTCCCAGTCAGATCTGGCTAAACAGTTTGGGATGAGTGAAGATGGCGCCGACGCGATGTTAAACGTGTGGATTAAGAAGGGCAAAATTAGCCGCCTAGTCGACACTAATAAAGCTCATGACGTGACTCGTGTTCGCTACTCAGTGACTAAACAAGATGGTTTGTCTCTGACAGTCACCATGTAGCGACTATCAAAATTAGTCACCTAAAAATTATCACGTAAAAACGACAAAGCCGCATCAGCAATGATGCGGCTTTTATTTTGCTGGTTATTGTTTGTGAATACAGCGAAATTAATGTTCTTCAGAGTGTTTAGTCGCGCCTAACCCTAGGAACTTTAAACCAAGACTTAAAACTAAAATCGAAATAGGTAATGTTAAGATCGTCCAATCTAAGCTGTCGAAGTTAATCAGCACGAGCTCTAAGAACTTCACAAACAAGATCACGATGATGACTTCAGCCAAAATGTTTTTTAGATGGCCGATGTTTGGGGTTCTGATCCAATGCAAAACCGACTGCTCTTGTGTTTTCGCTTTAGCTTTGTTGGAAATAAATAGTGTGTAGATGCCGTGAGCAAAGATGAACAAAACTAGTGCGACAAGAAACGTATCCAGTGACTTGATCAAATAAGCGATCGCGATGTCTGCTTTATCTAAATGTGCGAGTGCTTCTGGAGGTGTTTGATTGAGAATGAAGACCACAAATGCCGAATAGGTTTTTGCTGCACCCATAAGAAAAAGCAAGAATGAAGCAGCCATAGAACAGATAATGGCGATCCAGCTGACGTATCGGAATGTGTTGAAGACTTGTTTCATGATGACCCTCTCTAACTGAGCTGGTAGTCTAAACAAGTTTTATTTTAGTGATAATCCCAGAAAAATGAGAAAGATTGTTACAAATACGTATTAATCTTTCTCTGTCTATTTCAGCCGTATTCAAAGGCGAATTATTTTCGCTAGCAGTGCTTATGCTTTTTGGAAAATAGAGCTCAGTGACAGCACATTTTTAATGCGACCAAGCAATTCGTTTTGCTCTTCTTCTGTACGGAATTCACCTTTGGTGTTCCCCCAAACCGGTCCCGGCCATGCTACGTCATCTTTGAAGCGAGCAATATGGTGAATGTGCAGCTGTGGCACCATATTACCTAGCGCACCAAGGTTTAGCTTGTCTGGACGGAATGTTGCTTCCAGTGCTTGGCTTACCGCTTGAGACTCTAGCAAAAACTGTTGCTGTTCTTGCATTGGCAAGTGGTGAAGCTCTTTTAGGTTTGCACGTTTAGGGACCAAGATAACCCATGGCACGGCGTTATCTTTATGCAGAAGCGCCACACACAGTGGGAAGTGACCGATAACGGTAGTGTCTTTTGCCAATTGAGGGTGCAGTTCAAAACTCATTATATTATCCGATTTGAATTGAATGACATCAGTATACGCCAGATAAAACAAAAGGTTGACGCTTTCACGCCAACCTTTCTAAATCGTCTCGATTCTCGATTCTCGATTCTCGATTCTCGAATCGCTTACATGCGCTCTAGAGTATCAATACCTAGTAGAGACAGACCTTGCTTGATGGTCTTCGCTGTTAGCGCTGCTAGTTTCAGACGGCTTTGTTTCACAGCTTCGTCTTCAGCAACTAGGATAGGGCACGCTTCGTAGAAACTAGAGAACTGACCTGCTAGTTCGAATAGGTAGTTACACATGATGTGCGGTTGGCCTTCGCGAGCGACAGATTGAACCGCTTCTTCGAACTGCATAAGTTTAGCAATAAGTGCTTTCTCTTTCTCATCAGTGATTTTGATGTCACCTTGGAGAGCGTCCATAGCAACACCAGCTTTAGCGAAAATAGAAGCTACGCGAGTGTATGCATATTGCATGTATGGTGCTGTGTTACCTTCAAACGCTAACATGTTGTCCCAATCGAACACGTAGTCAGTCGTACGGTGTTTAGATAAGTCAGAGTATTTAACCGCTGCCATTGCAACTGTTTTAGAGATCTTCTCTTTTTCTTCCGCATCTAGCTCAGGGTTTTTAGATTCGATCAGTTGTGCTGCACGAACTTCTGCTTCATCTAGAAGGTCGGCAAGGCGAACGGTACCACCCGCACGAGTCTTGAATGGCTTACCATCTTTACCAAGCATCATGCCGAACGCGTGGTGCTCAAGAGATACTGACTCTGGCACGTAGCCTGCTTTACGAACAATTGTCCAAGCTTGCATTAGGTGCTGGTGTTGACGTGAGTCGATGAAGTAAAGCACACGGTCTGCGCTTAGCTCTTCATAACGATATTTTGCACATGCGATGTCTGTTGTTGTGTATAGGAAACCGCCATCGCGTTTTTGAACGATAACGCCCATTGGTTCGCCATCTTTGTTCTTGTATTCATCTAGGAATACAACTTGCGCGCCATCATCTTCAACGGCAAGACCTTGTTCTTTTAGGTCTGCAACGATCTTAGGAAGCATGTCGTTGTACATGCTCTCGCCCATCACGTCGTCACGAGTCAGTGACACGTTTAGACGGTCGTAGTTGCGCTGGTTTTGGATCATGGTTACATCAACGAGTTTTTTCCACATTTCTGCACAGTACTCGTCACCGCTTTGCAGTTTCACAACGTAGTTTCGCGCCTTTACTGCGAAGTCTTCATCTTCGTCGTACAGCTTTTTCGATTCGCGGTAGAAGCCTTCAAGGTCCGCAAGTTCCATAGAAACTTCGCCAGACTCTTGTTGTACACGCTCAAGGTTTGCGATAAGCATACCGAACTGAGTACCCCAGTCGCCGATGTGGTTCGCACGGATCACTTTGTGACCTAGGAACTCAAGAGTACGTACTACCGCATCACCGATGATGGTTGAACGTAGGTGACCAACGTGCATTTCTTTAGCAACGTTTGGTGCAGAGTAGTCAGCAACGATAGTTTGAGCTTCGTCTTCTGCAACGCCAAGACGTGAGTCAGCCAGTGCTGCTTCCGCTTGTTTTGCTAGGAACTCTTCGCTTAGGAAAATGTTGATGAAACCAGGGCCAGCGATTTCTGTCTTGCTCGCAATACCATCTAGGTCTAGAACATCCAGTACTTTCTGTGCAAATTCTCGTGGGTTAGTACCCAGTTTTTTAGCAACGCCCATTACGCCGTTTGCTTGGTAGTCACCAAATTGTGGCTTTGCTGATTGGCGTACTGCCGCAGGACTGCCTGCAGGTGCGCCAGCGGCTTCTAGAGCCTGAGATACTTTGTCATTAATAAGTGCTTGGATATTCACACGCGTTTCCTTCAATTCAAGGACGAAGAACTCGGCGAAGTAAGTGCCGAGTTCTGTTGGAGTTCACAAAAATGGGGCTAATGATAACAACTTTATTGCTTTTCATACAGAGAGGAATTGGGGAAATTTATACTTTTTCGATTGAATGGAAATGTGGTTTGGTTTGCGTTTACTATTGCGCTCAGAGTAATGAGATAAATCGCCCCAAAAGAGAACCACAATGACGACTCAACTAGTTGAAAAACGCCTAGCGCCTAAATTGATGATCCAAGATCTGGATGCATTTATGGCGAAGATTGAAGAGCTTGCATCCCTGTTAAAACTGGATCTGAGCTTTGCTCAAGCTGACCATATTGCGCTGCGAATTAATGATACTGAAACAGCAAAAGCCGCGCATGAAGCATGGAATCAATACGGTAAGGTGATTTCACAAGCGAAAATCAACGGTCGCCCGATTATTGTTATTGAATTCGACAAAGCGTTAGAAAGCCGTGGCTGGAAGATAGAGTGTCTGGAACTGCCATACCCTGCGGAAGGCAAAATCTACCCAACTGAAAGCTGGGAACATGTGGAGTTTGTGATTCCGTCTCATGCCGAAACCGCAGATGAGTTTCTTGCTGATTTGAGACACACTTATCCAGCGTTTGGCGCACGCTTTAATGAGTTAGAAGAGCTGGGTGTGAAGATCAAACTGTCGAGCCCGAAAGGGGATGGCGAACGCTTGAATAACCCAACAGTGGCGTTTAAGTACCAAGGCATTTGTATCAAACTGCACCCGCATTCACTTAAGCGTATTGTGGAGTCTGAGCAGGCGTAAAACGCTAGGGTGAGAATTGCTGAGTTGCGATAGGCAAAAAGGGAGCCGAGGCTCCCTTTCGTAAGCGAATCACTATTTAGCCAGTGACTTGCTTTTTGGGTTGGTAATGGAAAGTTTTTTGCCTTTCAACTCTTCATCTAAAGGCAGTGTAAAAGTTTTGGCAAACGGCATTCGTTTACAATGATCCGCCTTGTCTCTAACGATACTAATAAGAGCTTCTGTCTGTGAGCTTTGCTCTATTTTTAGGCTAAAGTCCTCGTTTTCACTGCAGCCGTTAGACTCTGTGATAAATGAAATTTGACTCTCACTTGTCCTATAAGTCTCTACCATCATTGCTTGGTGCTCAGACGTCTGGTTTGTTTGCAGTCCTGCGTTTGCTGAACATGCAGTTAAACTGATAGTGCCCAAACCAAGTAGGAATATCTTGAGTCTATGTTTCATCTCGTTACCTTTTTTTGCGTCGTACGAATGAACCTGCAGCCATTAACACCAGTAGGCCAATAGATAAACTGCCGCCTGAACTAGACTTTTTATTAACGTCGTTACCAGCATCGCCCGTATTATCTGTGCTGACTGACATATTTATGTTGCGAACAAATGCTTGCGCGCTGTAAATGCCACTTGAAAACGGGTGTTGGACGTATTCAAACGTTATCGTATTAGATGCTTTGTAAAGATCGATCTGGATCTCTTTATAATCGAGGAGTTGGTTGGTGCTATCGTAAATTTCACCATTAACTAAGATGAACAAGTAATCAAAACCATCGGACATTACTTTGAGATCCATGGTAAGTTTGCCCTTCGGAAGATCGGTCAAAACCAGCTCAGATACACCAGGATAAGCTCCCATATCCGCTGATTGCAGTTCACCATTTTCAGCCGTCCAAGCGTTTTGACCGGTATAAACATTTGCGTCTGCTAGCGGAATGGCATTACGCACTGATCTGCTTGCTTTATCTACACCTGAATACTCGAAAGTTGTTGTGAGTCTGGACAGTTTCGGATGATCGGTAAAGAGCTCTATCGTTGTTTCTGATCCCGAATAGCTAGGTTGGTAGCCGACGGTAATTTGACAGCTTTGCGAAGGCTTTAAGGTACCAGTACAAGTGCTTTTCTCGATGGTACTTCCGTATGATATTGTGCTTTCGTAGATGTTTAATGGGATAGTATCGTCATTACGAATAGTAAAGGTCTCTTGCTGCGCTTTTCGCTCAACGAAACGAAGATCTCGGTACTTAGTGAAGCTGATAGTATTGCGATGGCTATCTATCCATCCATTGTGTTGAAAATGAGCGACGTTGGCGTAAACACCATAAGCGTTTGGTTGAGCACATCCATCCCCCCAGCTGACCACGCCTAGCAATTTGTTGATACCGTTATCATCAACGATGAGTGGACCGCCGCTATCTCCTTGGCAGCTATCTTTACCTCCCCAATAGTATCCGGCGCAAATACCGTCATCTGATACATTAGAGTAGTTTCCTGGTAGGTTTTGGCAGGTAGCTCGATCTACGTATTCCAAATCTACTTGTTGTAAAACGGTTGGGTATATTCGGTCTGTCGTGGACGTATTTCCCCATCCAGCCACGTGCAACTTGTCTCCTACGCGTACGCTATCTAAAAGTTCTGGCGTTGCCAGGTCAATAGTTGCGCTATCGATATTGCGTTCTAATTCAATAAGAGCGATGTCATTGTTCGTTGTTATGTTGTTATATTCATCATGTGAATAGATATTTTTAATGGCGATGCGCTGTGCTTGAGACTCTCTGTTTTTGTCATAAAGACCAAGAACGATATCCAGATCGTCCGCATTAAGACCTTCCACACAGTGCGCAGCAGTTAATACGTATTTTCCACCTAGGAAACTGCCACCACAAAAGTGACCAATAGATGTAGGTTGTCCTTTACGTACCAGTGAAGCAATAAATTTCCAGTCGGAAGTGTTGGCAGGTTCGCCGCCGATAATGCGAGTGGATACATCATTCTGAACAGGCTCAAGAGTATCTGCGATTGTGGTTGCTGGTAAAGTCAGCCCAATCAGAAAAGCCACTAACGTTTTTTTCATTTTAATTCCGTAATATTAACGTGGTTTATTATAAGGAGGGCAAATGATAAACGGAATCATTCTCTCAGTAAATAGTTGTGGAGAAATGAAAAATTATAACGTATCGGTTTAACTTTGATGGTTAGAATTGGAGGGGGGATCTTCTGAAAAGATGAAACCCGCCAAGTTGGACGGGTTTCACTATCGTTGTAACTAGTACGGAGGGATTACAGGATCACTGTCTTATTCCCATAAACAAAGACGTGGTCATTGATCACTTTATTCAAAGCCTTACTCAATACGTTCTTCTCTACATCGCGTCCCGCTTGCGCCATATCTTGGGCATTGAATGTATGGTCGACAGGAATTACGTCTTGCTTGATGATCGGCCCTTCATCTAAATCATTAGTCACGAAGTGTGCTGTTGCACCGATGATTTTCACACCGCGATCGTAAGCTTGTTGATATGGCTTCGCGCCAATAAAAGCAGGTAAGAAGCTGTGATGAATATTAATGATTTTGTGGTGATATTTCTCAACAAACGTCGGCGTTAATACGCGCATGTATTTAGCTAGCACCAAAAAGTCAGCATCGTATTGATCGATCACTTCTAGCATCTTCTGCTCGTGTTCTTCACGGCTAAGGTTTTCATGGGTCACATGGTGGTAAGGAATGTCGAAGCGTTCAGTGAGAGTTTGCAGTTTGTCGTAATTCCCCACCACAGCGGCGATCTCAACATCTAGGCTTCCATCGTAGGTTTTCATCAGAATATCGCCTAAACAATGCGCTTCTTTTGTGACGAGAATGACGATGCGCTTACGGCGAGAGCCAACCAATTTACGCTTAGCACCTTGCGGGAGAGCTTGGTCCAAGTCGGCAAGAAACGTTTGATCGTTGAAGTACCCCTCCAACTCCGTTCTCATGAAAAAGTGGCCACTGGTATTATCAACAAATTCGTTATTGTGAACGATGTTGAGTTGGTGCTTGTAACAGATATTAGTAATTTTCGAGATGAGACCCGGGGCGTCAGAACAGTGGGTCAACAGTGTTTTCTTTTCCATAAATCAGGTACTTCCATGCATTAATATTTTAGCGTACGAATTTGTTATTATTCCCTGGCGGGTGTAACTGTACTGCCATGTTTCACCATAAATAATCTATTCTTACGTTGGTTTCAACAAAATATCCGCGTGTCGCCGCAAGCTGGTCAGATTGTGGGCTGATGTCACTCCTATTCCTCTGATATACTCTCGATAATTTTTCAAACTCAATACCAAGCATGATCGCAAAAACTTTTTCCTCTGATGGCGCGTTAGGTAAGGCCATTCCTGGCTTTCAAGCTCGTCAGCCACAAATCGATATGGCGGAAGCCGTCAGCAGTGCGATCAAAGATCAAACCCAGTTGGTGGTGGAGGCAGGAACCGGAACCGGTAAGACCTTCGCATACCTAGTCCCTGCGCTGTTGAGCGGTAAAAAAGTGATCATCAGTACAGGCTCGAAAAACTTGCAAGAGCAGTTGTACCATCGTGACTTACCGCTCATGGTCAATGCGCTTGGTTTTTATGGCCAAGTGGCGTTATTAAAAGGGCGTTCTAATTATCTGTGTTTGGATCGTTTGAGCCGCCAAATGGTCGAAAGCCACACTAATGAATCTGACCCGACGTTATTAACTCAACTGGTTAAAGTGCGTGCTTGGTCATCAGAAACCAAAACAGGTGACCTTGGGGATTGTGATGATCTACCAGAAGACAGCATGATCATTCCGACCATCACCTCAACCAATGATAACTGTTTAGGTAAAGAATGTCCGAGCTACACTGATTGCTTTGTATTGAAAGCGCGTAAGCGAGCCATGGATTCCGACATTGTTGTAGTGAACCATCACTTGTTTCTTGCTGATTTAGCGATCAAAGAAACAGGATTCGGTGAACTGATTCCAGAAGCCGATGTGTTTATTTTTGATGAAGCTCATCAGTTGCCAGATATTGCGAGCGAATATTTCGGCCAGTCAGTTTCAAGCCGCCAAATTCACGATCTTGCCAAAGACATTGAAATAGCCTATCGCACCGAAGCCAAAGATATGCGTCAATTGCAAAAAGTGGGCGACAAACTCATGCAAAGCGCAATGGACATGCGGATTGTATTGGGTGAGCCAGGCTTTCGTGGCAACTGGCGTGAGGCGTTGCAATCAGGTTCTATTAAGCGAGAATTATTGCGCTTAACTGACAGCCTCGAATTGGCGATTGATGTACTCAAAATAGCCTTAGGGCGCAGTCAATTACTGGATACGGCCTTTGAACGAGCCAATTTGATCAAAGGCCGTATCGACCGGGTCTGTGATGTCGATATTACCGGTTACTCATACTGGTACGATACCTCACCTCGTCATTTCGCTCTGCACATTACGCCTCTTTCTGTCGCGGACAAGTTCCATGAGCAAATAGAGATTAAACAAGGCGCGTGGATTTTCACGTCAGCAACCCTAGCTGTATCGGGCGACTTCAAGCACTTTACTGAGCGCCTTGGCCTCAAGCCTACAAAGCAATTTTCTCTGCCGTCCCCCTTTGATTATCAAAAACAAGCGCGCCTTTGTGTGCCAAGGTATTTGCCAGAGCCAAACAGTAACGGCTTAGCGGATAAGTTAGTCCGAATGCTTGCTCCGGTGATTGAAGAAAATGATGGTCGCTGCTTCTTTTTATGTACCTCGCACAGCATGATGCGTGAACTAGGTGAGAAGTTCCGAGAAGTACTTGAGCTGCCTGTGTTAATGCAAGGGGAGATGAGTAAGCAGAAAACCTTGGCGGAGTTTATGGAACTGGGTAACGCTTTACTCGTGGCGACGGGCGCTTTCTGGGAAGGGATTGATGTTAGAGGTGATGCGCTGAGCTGTGTTATTATCGACAAATTACCGTTTACCGCCCCTGACGATCCGTTACTCAAAGCCCGTATCGAGGATTGTCGATTACGTGGCGGTGAACCATTTGCTGAAGTACAAATCCCGGATGCAGTGATTACGTTAAAGCAGGGAGTCGGGCGATTAATTCGAGATCAGAAGGATCACGGTGCGTTGATCATTTGTGATAATCGCCTTGTCACGCGAGACTATGGTGGTATTTTCCTCGGAAGTCTACCACCTATCCCAAGGACGCGAGACTTAGATGGAATCAAAGCATTCCTGAAAGCAGAACAATCTGTCACAGACGCAAGTGCTGAGGCATAACCCAATAAATGAGAGTTGTAGAGAGTTAAATGAGCGCAAAAATTCTTGCTATCGATACAGCGACTGAAAACTGTTCAGTTGCGTTGTTGGCTAATGATCAAGTGATTTCACGTAGCGCGGTTGCACCACGCGATCACACCAAAAAAGTACTGCCAATGGTTGATGAAGTACTCAAAGAAGCTGGCCTGACTCTACAAGAGCTGGATGCGTTAGCGTTTGGACGTGGTCCAGGTAGCTTTACTGGCGTTCGTATCGGTATTGGTATCGCACAAGGTTTGGCGTTCGGTGCTGACTTACCTATGATCGGCGTTTCAACGCTGGCTGCAATGGCTCAAGGTAGCTATCGCTTACATGGTGTGACCGATGTCTCTGTGGCCATTGATGCACGTATGGGTGAAGTTTACTGGGCACGTTACACTCGCCAAGCAAACGGTGAGTGGGCAGAGATGGATGCAGAGTGCGTAATTCCACCAGCACGTCTCGTTGAAGAGGCACAAGCAGACGACAAAACGTGGACGACAGCAGGTACTGGTTGGGATGCTTACCAAGAAGTATTAGCAGACCTACCGTTTAATTTGACGCATGGTGACGTTCTGTACCCTGATTCACAAGACATTGTGATTCTTGCTGAACAAGAATTTAAAAAGGGTAATACCGTGCCGGTCGAGGATTCGAGCCCTGTTTATTTACGTGATAATGTGACATGGAAAAAACTTCCTGGTCGCGAATAGTCCGTTTTTCATTAACCTGACAAAAAGCAGGGCGTTTGCCCTGTATTTTTATGGAGTGCTATGGCGTCGATTAATGGCTTGCCTCCTTCTTTGATTCCCGGTGCAAATCGCACTAATAAAGCCAGTCAAAAGAAGCAGGTAAATAAATCACAAACAAAGCAGCCTGTAGGTCAGCCTTCAAAGGTTGCTAACGCCGTGGCGCACTCCATAAAACACGTGGATGAGTCCCAAATTCACCGAGCTCAAGTGCAATATGACCTTCCTGAAGGGGGCGCACGTAAAGCAATGGAGCAGTACATGGATGTCATGAATCGAGCTAAAAAAGAGGAACTGGCTCAATTACTTGGTGTCGATATTTACGTGTGAGATCTCCCCAGCTTGGGGTTACTAATATTGAAAGGTGGTTTATGAAGGTTTTTGGACGGTTTTTTCTCGCATTATTTGCTACGGTTGGTTTGTCTGCGTGTAGCTCGTTGCCAGAGGAGCTAAATGCAAGCACAGAATTGGTCGTTACAGACTATAAAGCTTTTGCTGAGTCTCAGGGGCAAGTGAGTGAAGATGTTCGCCTTGGTGGAATCATCGCTAAAGTGGATAACTTTAAAGATAAAACGCGTCTAGAGATTGTAAACCTTCCTATCAGTAAGTCTGGTAAACCTGATATTGATGAAGAGCCTACGGGGCGTTTTGTCGCCTATTTTGATGGCTATTTAGAGCCTGTCGCCTTTAGTGAAGGCCGTTTGGTGACGGTTGTAGGCAAAGGAGCAGGGGAAGAAGAAGGAAAGATCGGTGAGCACGGTTACATCTTCCCGGTAATTAAGGGGGAAGGGTACCGTTTATGGAAAATTGAAGAACGTGTACGCATGTATGACTCGCCAACCTACTTTTACCCATGTTACTCGATTAACTGCCGCATGTGGCGTAATGATTTCCCACAAGACGGTAAAGTGATAAAACAGGTCAAATAATCTGCGATGCATGAGCGTCAATTCGAGCTTCCTGCCGGCAAAATGGCAGCCCTTGAGATAGGGAACGAGAAAACGGCTGACTTGTCAGTCGTTTTTCTTCATGGGTGGTTAGATAATGCGGGCAGCTTTAAAGCGCTCATGGAGCAGTTGAACCAACTTAATCCTCACTTACACCTCCTCGCCATCGATCATTTTGGTCACGGTTTATCGAGTCATAAATCTCACGATAATTATTACCCCTTTCACGACTATATTGCCGATTTGTATCAGTTTTTGGACGAATTATCACCAAACAGACTGATATTAGTAGGGCATTCACTTGGTGCTTTAATCGCAAGTTGCTATAGTGCTGCGTTTCCAGAGCAGGTCGAAGGTCTTGTGCAAATTGAGGGAGCAGGACCTCTTACTGAAGAGCCTATTAACAGTTTGCCTCGTCTTCGCGATGGCGTTTTAAGTCGAATAAGACAGCAAAACAAGCCAGAGCGAGCCATTGCCTCCTTCGATCTGGCGTTAAAATTACGCATGCAAGCCAACCAATTAACCGCTGAGCAGCTTCTACCGATAGTCGAGCGTGGAACAGAGCAGCGAGGAGATAAATGGTATTGGCGGCATGACGCCAAGTTAAAATGTGCGTCGCTTTACCGAATGGCGCAAGCGCATGCTAACTCGATTACCAGCCAAATACGTTGTCCTCATTTGATTGTATTAGGCGATCAAGGATTTCAGAATTTACCATCTAACCAAGCTGATTGGGGAGAGAACCCACCGCAAGTGGTTTCTGTCAAGGGTGGTCATCACTGTCATTTAGAGCAAATACTCGAGGTCGCAACGCGAATTCTTGGTGTAGTTAACAAAATTTAAACAAGTGTTTGAGAGTTGCGTGCTCAAGCACGTTCGCTGTGCTGTAATAGCTTTCAAAATAAAAAGGACGCTATTTTTTAGCCAGTTATAAACGAGGAGTAACATCGTGGATAAACCATGGCTTTCACGTTATCCAAGTGACGTACCTGAAACCATTAATCCAGAGCAATATGAGTCTTTGGTAGAAATGTTTGAACAGTCTGTACAAAAATATGCAGACCAACCAGCATTCATGAACATGGGCTCGGTTATGACCTTCCGTAAATTGGAAGAGCGTAGTCGCGCATTCGCAGCGTATCTGCAAAACGAGTTAAAACTGCAAAAGGGTGACCGCGTTGCTCTGATGATGCCAAACTTACTGCAATACCCAGTAGCATTATTTGGTATTTTGCGTGCAGGTTGTATCGCCGTAAACGTTAACCCACTTTACACTCCTCGTGAACTTGAACACCAATTGAATGACTCAGGTGCGACGACGATTGTGATTGTGTCTAACTTTGCGAATACGCTAGAACAAATCGTCGATAAAACACCAGTCAAACACGTAGTGTTAACCAGTCTTGGTCAAATGCTGCCACGAGCGAAAGGTACGATTGTCGATTTTGTCGTGAAGTACGTTAAGGGCATGGTGCCTAAGTACGATTTACCTGGTGCTATCTCAATGCGTCAGGCTCTACGTAAAGGTCGTCGTCTACAATACGTTAAACCGTTTATGTCTGGGGATGACATTGCATTCCTGCAATATACGGGGGGGACGACAGGTGTCGCGAAAGGCGCGATTCTGACTCACCGCAACATGATTGCGAACGTTTTACAGGCAAAAGGCGCGTACGGACCGGTCTTATCTCCAGGGCGTGAATTAGTCGTGACAGCGTTACCGCTGTATCACGTATTTGCTCTTACCGTAAACTGTCTGCTGTTTGTTGAAATGGGTGGTCGTAACTTACTTATTACCAACCCTAGAGATATTCCAGGGTTCGTGAAAGAGCTACAAAAGCATCCGTTTACTGCGATTACGGGCGTGAATACCTTATTTAATGCATTGGTCAATAATGAAGATTTCCATGAGTTGGATTTCAGTAATCTACGTTTAGCTGTTGGCGGCGGCATGGCAGTGCAGCGCTCAGTGGCGGAAAGATGGCAAAAGACCACGGGTTGCTACTTGCTCGAAGGTTACGGTCTAACAGAGTGTTCTCCGTTGGTGGCGGCATATCCGCATGATCTTGTTGAATACAATGGCTCTATTGGTCTGCCGGTACCATCAACAGAAGTTCGTATCGTGGATGAAGAAGGCAACGCTCTTGCGAATACTGAAACTGGTGAACTTCAAGTTCGTGGTCCTCAGGTTATGCAAGGTTACTGGCAACGACCTGAAGCAACGAAAGATACGATTAACGAAGACGGCTGGCTATCAACTGGCGACATCGTTAAGTTCGATGACGAAGGCTTCCTGCATATCGTTGACCGTAAGAAAGACATGATCTTAGTATCAGGCTTTAATGTTTACCCGAACGAAATCGAAGACGTTGTAGCACTACACGGCAAAGTACTTGAAGTTGCTGCTATTGGTCAGCCGCATGAAGTGTCTGGTGAATTAGTGAAGGTTTATGTCGTGAAACGCGATCCGAGCTTGACCAAAGACGAAGTGATCGCGCATTGTCGAGAACACCTAACTGGCTACAAAGTTCCGAAGTTGGTTGAATTCCGCGAAGACTTACCTAAAACCAATGTCGGTAAGATCTTGCGTCGTGTTTTACGCGAAGAGAATGACGCTGAACTTGCGAAGAAAAGCGCATAAGCCGATTTCGTCGAGTCGAGAGATTTAAAAAATGATAGAATGCCAGCGTTTTGCTGGCATTTTTTATAGCGAGAAGTATGTGAACTATCAAATTATTACTAAAAACAAAGACCTAGAAGAGGTTTGCACTCATGCCCGAGAGGCAGACGTAGTGATGCTGGATACCGAATTCGTTCGTATTCGCACTTTCTACCCGCAGTTAGGTCTGATTCAGCTTTTCGATGGTAATCGCCTCTCGCTGATTGATCCGACTGAATTAACGGATATGACGCCGTTTGTAGCGCTATTAAAAGATACTTCTGTGCTAAAAGTGCTGCACGCATGTGGTGAAGATTTAGAAGTTTTCCAAAACGCTTTTGGTTGTACACCATTCCCTATGGTGGATACGCAGCTGATGGCCGCTTTTCTTGGTCACGGCCTATCGACAGGCTTCGCATCGCTGGTGGAAGAATATTTATGCGTAGAGCTCGACAAAAGTGAATCACGTACCGACTGGATGGCTCGTCCACTGACACAAAAGCAATTAGATTATGCTGCCGCAGATGTTCATTACTTGTTACCGTTATACGAAAAGCTGTTCGATAAGGTGACGCAAGCAGGTTGGTGGGAAGCTGTACAGCAAGAAAGTGATTTACTCGTTTCGAAACGTATTCGCGTAACCAATGAAGAGAATGCCTACCTTGATATTAAGGGCGCTTGGCAATTAAAACCTTCTGAGCTGGCTATTTTAAAGCCATTGGCGACGTGGCGTTATCGTGAAGCAATCAAACGAGATTTAGCGCTGAACTTTATCTTCAAAGAAGGTGATCTATTAACGGTCGCTCGTCTTGGTTTAACGAACTTTAAGAAGATGGAAGCAGAAGATATTGATATCCGAGCGATTAACCGCCATGGCGCGAAGATTGCCGCGATTGTTAAGCAAGCGAAGCAAACACCTTCTGAAGAGTATCCTGCGAAAATTGAGCGTTTAATGGACTATCCGGGTTACAAGCAGGTCTTCAAAAATATGAAAGACTTGGTGAAATCGGCTTCGCAGAAGTCAGGTTTAGCCACGGAGTTCCTTGCCTCTAAAAAGCAGATCAATCAGTTGATCAGTTGGGTTTGGAAAAAAGATCGTGACCCAGAAGTATTGCCTGATTTGATGCAAGGGTGGCGTTTGGATTTACTCGGCGACAAGATGAATAAAGCATTAAAGTAATGAAAGATGAAAAAGGTTGGCCTCGATGCCAACCTTTTTCGTTCTAATTAGAGCATTCGTCTGGCGAGAGAAACTGATTACTTTTCTTCGTCTGGTAGCTTCACATTCAGCTCAAGAACTGAGATATCGTCGTCTTTGTGCTCAAATGTTAAGTCAACCATATTTGGATCAATTGCCACGTACTTGCTGATCACCTTCAAGATGTCTTCTTTTAATTGAGGCAAGTAAGACGGCGCAGGATCATTTTGGCTGCGGCGCTCTGCGACAATGATTTGCAAACGCTCTTTAGCTAGATTCGCAGAAGTTTTCTTCTGTGGACGGAAAAATTCTAATAATGACATGTCTAGCCTCCAAAGAGTCGTTTAAAGAGTCCTTTCTTCTCCTCAGTAAGGAAACGAAATTCAACCTGATTGCCTAATAAGCGATCAACGGTGTCAGAATAAGCCATACCCGCATCGGTGTTATCGTCAAAAGTGACTGGCACACCTTTGTTTGACGCGTTAAGTACGGCTTGGCTTTCTGGAATCACGCCCAGTAGTGGAATATGTAAGATCTCCTCTACGTCTTCAACGCTTAGCATTTCGCCTTGAGTGACGCGAGATGGGTTGTAGCGAGTCAGTAGCAGGTGCTGTTTTACTGGCTCTAGCCCTTGTTCTGCACGCAGTGACTTAGAATCTAAAATACCGAGAATGCGGTCAGAGTCACGTACAGAAGAGACTTCTGGGTTCGTTGTGACAATGGCTTCATCGGCATAGTACAAGGCCATTAACGCGCCTTGCTCGATACCTGCTGGTGAATCACAAATAATGAAATCAAAGCCCATTTCATCAAGTTCGCCGAATACGCGCTGAACACCATCTTTTGTCAGTGCGTCTTTATCACGAGTTTGAGAAGCAGGAAGAATAAATAGGTTGTCCGTGCGCTTATCTTTGATCAGCGCTTGGTTTAATGTCGCTTCGCCGTTAATGACGTTTACAAAGTCATACACGACGCGGCGCTCACAGCCCATGATTAGATCGAGGTTACGCAAACCGATGTCAAAATCGATCACCGCGGTCTTTTTTCCCTTAAGAGCTAGACCAGAGGCGATGGCTGCGCTTGAAGTGGTTTTACCAACGCCACCTTTACCAGACGTTACTACAATAATGCGTGCCATTTTTTTTCCTTTTTAGATTAAATCGCGAGAACTTCTAAATGTAATGATTCTTCGGCTTTACTGATCATTACTTTCTTTTGCCAGTACTCGCTTTCAATTTGATCGCTTAACCAGTAGTCACCCGCAATGGATACCAGTTCTGCTTGTAAATCGTGGCAAATAATACGCGCTTCCTGCTGACCACTTGCTCCTGCAATCGCACGACCTCGAAGTGTGCCATGGATATGAATAGAGCCGTCAGCAATGACTTCAGCACCTGCACTTACGTGCGCTAGCACCACCAAATCACCATCTTTTGCGTAGATCTGTTGTCCTGAGCGGACAGGCGTACGAACTACTTTCGTTGGTGCCATTTTGGCAGGTGCTTGGCTTGGCGATTTGCTCGCCGACATAATGGCGAAGCCAGCTTCGGAAGCAAGGTTTTGTACACGCTTGTCTTTACAGCCCGTTACACCGACCGGAATAAAACCGGCATCTGAGATGCCTTGTTTAAGCTTAGGGAAATCAATGTCGCCTTGTACTTTTGCTATATTGATTACCAAAGGCGCGGATGCAAAAAAAGAAGGTGCTTGAGAAACTTTTTCTTGCAAAAATTCGACAGTCTTTGCGATCTCATTGTCAGAAAGGTGTAAAACTGACAATGTAAAACTGCTACCTTTAAGGTCTGGTGAATGGGTCATCGTGGACTTCTTGCCTTTATTGAAAGAGCGTTGCCTTAAACTAGGTATGTCATGTTATATTTCATCCTTTGACGCAGCAAGTTCTCTCGTGGGCAAATAGGTGAATTAATCTCAAATTTGCTATTAAGTTTGCGAGAATTTGACGTTTACAACCTAATCCGCACTCAACGCGGCTAAATCAGCATAAAAGGCGTGTCATGCTTTGTTCTATTTATAAAAGCTCGAAAAAAGAAGGTACTTATCTCTATATTCCGAAAAAGGATGATTTTTCACAGGTTCCTGACACCTTAATGCAGATGTTCGGTAAGCCTATCGCTGTCATGACGATTAAACTTGATGGCCGTAAATTGGCACAAGTTGATATCGAAAAAGTGAAGGCTTCATTACAAAATGATGGCTTCTTTCT
>NZ_JAWOUN010000025.1:0-48897 GCF_033339395.1 Vibrio sp. 397
TGTTTTACCGTGGTCAACGTGGCCGATAGTACCAACGTTAACGTGCGGTTTCGTACGTTCAAATTTTTCTTTAGACACGATCGTGTTCCTTCCTAGTTATGATTCGTCGTGATCATTATTGATCGACGACGCGCCAGAAATTGTTATTTTATGCGCCAACGCCCGTTAGCGCAATATTTGGACGCCCTGATCTCGCAAAAAGTCGTAAACTTTTTGCAGTTCAATCGTCAATTAGTAACCACGCTCTGCAATAATTTTATCTGCGAAGTTTTTCGGCACTTCAGCGTACTCGTGAAACTCCATAGAGTAAGACGCACGGCCTTGAGTTGCAGAACGTAGATCAGTTGCGTAACCGAACATTTCGGATAGTGGTACTTGAGCACGGATGATCTTAAGACCAGCCACACCTTCGTCCATGCCTTCAATGATACCACGACGACGGTTTAGGTCACCAACAACGTCACCCATCCAGTCTTCCGGAGTGGTTACTTCGACATTCATCATAGGTTCTAGAATCACAGGTTGTGCTTCTAGTGCACCTTTCTTGAATGCCATCGAGCCAGCGATCTTAAACGCCATCTCGCTTGAGTCTACATCGTGGTAAGAACCATCAAATAGTGTAGCTTTAATATCTAGTACAGGGTAACCCGCTAGAACACCACTATTCATTTGCTCTTCGATACCTTTCGATACCGAGCTGATGTATTCCTTAGGAATCACACCGCCCACGATTTCGTCTACGAATACGAAACCTTCACCAGGCTCAGAAGGCTCAAGTTTGACCCAAACATGACCGTATTGACCACGACCACCTGATTGACGAACAAACTTACCTTCAACTTCCGCTTTACCACGAATGGTTTCACGGTAAGCAACCTGAGGTTTACCAACGTTACAATCAACGCTGAATTCACGCTTCATACGATCAACGATAATGTCTAGGTGAAGTTCACCCATACCTGAGATCAGAGTCTGACCTGATTCGTCGTCCGTTTCCACGCGGAATGATGGATCTTCCGCTGCTAGTTTACCTAGCGCGATAGCCATTTTCTCTTGGTCTGCCTTAGAACGAGGCTCTACAGCAATCTGAATAACTGGTTCAGGGAACTCCATGCGTTCTAGAATCACTTTGTGATTCTGATCACACAGTGTGTCACCTGTTGTTACGTCTTTCAGACCGATAGCAGCTGCAATATCACCAGCGCGAACTTCTTTCACTTCTTCACGCTTATTCGCATGCATCTGAACGATACGACCGAAACGCTCTTTCTTCTCTTTTACTGAGTTGTAAACAGCGTCACCCGAGTTTACAACACCGGAGTAAACACGCATGAAAGTTAACGTGCCCACGAATGGGTCAGTCGCAATCTTAAACGCTAGCGCAGAGAAAGGTTCGTTGTCGTCAGCATGACGCTCAACTTCATTTTCTCTTTCGTCGACACCTTTAATTGCAGGTACGTCAACTGGCGATGGCAAGAACTCAACTACTGCATCCAGTACCGCTTGAACACCTTTGTTCTTAAACGCACTACCACAAGTAGCCAGTACGATTTCGTTATTTAGTGTGCGAGTACGTAAAGCTTGTTTGAGCTCAGCTTCAGTCAATTCACCTTCTTCAAGGTACTTGTCCATCAGCTCTTCGCTAGCTTCAGCAGCGGATTCAACCATGTGGTTGCGCCACTCTTCAGCAAGTTCAATCATGTCAGCTGGGATGTCTTCGTAAGTAAACGAAGTGCCTTGATCGGCATCATTCCAGTTGATCATTTTCATCTTGATAAGGTCGATGACACCTCTGAACTCATCTTCCGCACCAACGTTCAGCTGGATTGGAACAGGAGTCGCACCAAGACGATTCTTAATTTGGTTCACAACGCGTAGGAAGTCTGCGCCCGCACGGTCCATCTTGTTTACAAATACCAAACGTGGAACGTGGTATTTGTCTGCTTGACGCCATACAGTTTCAGACTGAGGTTCAACACCAGATGAGCCACAGAACACAACCACAGCACCATCAAGTACACGAAGAGAACGCTCTACTTCGATAGTAAAGTCAACGTGTCCAGGGGTATCAATGATGTTTACGCGATGCTCAGGGAACTGTGCTTCCATACCACGCCAGAATGTAGTAGTCGCAGCGGATGTGATAGTGATACCACGCTCCTGCTCCTGCTCCATCCAGTCCATGGTTGCTGCACCATCGTGAACTTCGCCGATTTTGTGAGAAAGGCCAGTGTAGAACAGAATACGCTCAGTTGTGGTTGTTTTTCCTGCATCTACGTGAGCACAGATACCGATATTACGGTATAGCTCAATAGGAGTTTTACGAGCCACGATTGTATCCTCTTACTAAGGTGTACCTTAGAGTATAGAAAAGTGCTGCGAGAGAACCTCGCAGCACAGAAGGTATTACCAACGGTAATGAGCGAACGCTTTGTTTGCGTCAGCCATGCGGTGAACGTCTTCACGTTTCTTAACCGCAGTACCTTTGTTCTCAGACGCGTCTAGCATTTCAGCAGCTAGGCGTTGAGCCATAGATTTTTCACCACGCTTGCGCGCAGCTTCAACCAACCAACGCATAGCAAGTGCGTTACGGCGAACCGGACGTACTTCTACAGGTACTTGGTAAGTTGAACCACCAACACGGCGAGATTTAACCTCTACCGCTGGGCGAACGTTTTCAAGAGCTTCTTCAAAAATAGCTAAGTGGTCTTTACCAGACTTTTCAGCCATAGCATCTAGTGCAGTGTAAACGATTTTCTCTGCAGTAGATTTTTTACCGTCAACCATTAGGATGTTAACGAATTTTGCCAGCAATTCAGATTTGAATTTTGGATCTGGAAGGATCTTACGCTGACCAATGACGCGACGACGTGGCATGGATTTATCTCCGTTGTCTTCTTCAGGTTTTATCCAAAACTTTTCAGTTTTTTCAAAAAATTAAAAATAATTTAGTGTTTGGCCTTACTTAACGGAATCCATTAAGACTTAGGACGCTTCACACCGTACTTAGAACGACCTTGTTTACGGTCATTTACGCCAGCACAGTCTAGTGCGCCGCGAACAGTGTGGTAACGCACACCTGGAAGGTCTTTAACACGACCACCACGGATTAGAACAACTGAGTGCTCTTGAAGGTTGTGACCTTCACCGCCGATGTACGATGTAACTTCGAAGCCGTTTGTCAGACGTACACGACAAACTTTACGAAGTGCTGAGTTAGGTTTTTTAGGTGTAGTAGTGTAAACACGAGTACATACACCACGTTTTTGTGGGCACGCTTCTAGTGCAGGCACGTTGCTTTTAACAACTTGCTTTGCACGTGGCTTACGTACCAACTGGTTAATAGTTGCCATTAACTAGCTCCTGATTTACTTGAAAGTAAGCTTTGTGAAAAATCTATCCCCAACTACCATTGCAGTTAGGGACGCAAAATTCTATGCAGCAGTGAGAGGTGTGTCAAGAAATATACGGATCTTTTTTGTTCAATTAGGACAATTCATCCGTAAAGCTTTAGCGACAGTAAATCACGTTCAATCCCAAGTAAGCGATTTATCCTGTTTAACTGTGAGCTCAACGAAGCCTGAGTAATTCACGATCGTCAGTGATGGACTGATACGATTCGCAATACCGCGAGCGTGAATATCGCTCTCTAGCACAAATACACTGCGGTTTTTTAGGTGGGAGAACGCTTTATGCTGCGAGTTAGCAGCGTACACGGCATCTTCTATAAGTAAGATGTCATCCTGTGTACTGCATAAGGGCATGGCGTCTTCTAGAGCGGAGACCGTTTTTATAATATGTAGCATAACTTCCTCAGAACGACAGTAGCTTGCCAGCGTGTTGCAACTTATCTTTGAGCTGCTCTGAGCTTAACGCTTGAGCTTCAATGACTAAATCCGCTTGAGCCAAACCTCGCTGAGCTAATGACTCTGAGCACACAAAGACTTGTTCGATATCGTATAAATCGAAAAGCTTCAGCATCGGCGCATAATCTTTGCTCAAGATCTTACTCGGTTCTTGCCCTAGTAGAAGCTGGTAAACCCCATCTCCCATGAAAATGACGCTGATATCTTCACAGTAAGCCGACGCGGCTAACAGTGCATCCACACCTTCACGACCAGCCGCACTGCCATGCGGTGCGCTACGAAATAGATAAGTTAGCTGACTCAAAACTGTACCACTCTGTCTTGGGTTAACATCGCTTCGGCTAAGCTACCTAAGCCGGCTTGCTCGAAACCTTCCGCTAGATTGCTCTGGACCAAACCATGTTGATTCGCTTCTTCTTCACTTACGATCCCGCGACGCAAAGCCGCAGCAACACAAGTTTCTAGACGAACACCATGCTCTTTTGCCAAAGATTGCCATGCCTTATTGAGATCAAATTCGTCGTTGGCAGGCACACTCAAAGCAGTACCATTGGTCACGCCCTCTTGATAAAAGAAAACGCTCACTAACTGATGGCCTTGCTCAATCACCGCCTTGGCGAACTGATAAGCACTGCGTGCTGACTGGCTACCGTAAACAGGACCATTCACCACCAACGTGTAAGTCAGCTTACTCACTTTTCATCGTCCTCGGTTTTACGTTGACGAATGTATAAGTAGACGGTGTGTTTTGAAATGTTAAGACGATCTGCAACGCGGTTGATGGCATCTTTAATATCGAAGATGCCTTTGTCGTACAATTCCATCACGATTTGGCGATTCTTGGTGTTGTTCGATACGGATTTATCCGCATTGATCTCTTCGATGGTGCGTTCAACAGTTTGGTCCACCAACTCTTCTACGTCACTAGCAAAGTTAACCGAGGAAGCCGCTTCTTTTGCTTCTTGCGTTGGCATGAAAGATTGAAGGACTTGCGAGAAAGGCGCATCCAAGTTGACGTTGATACACAACAAACCAATCACGCGATTTTCGCCATTACGAATGGCGACAGTAATCGACTTCATCAACACGCCACCTTTTGCACGGGTAAAGTACGAACGTGAGAAGTTGCGCTCCGAGCCTTCGATGTCTTTTAGCATCTTAAGCGCTAAATCAGTGATCGGTGAGCCGACTTGGCGACCCGTGTTTTCACCGTTAGCGATTTTAATTGCAGAGGTATTTAAGTCTTCTAGCGAGTGAAGAACGATTTCACAAAAGGGACCTATCAGGCTGGCGATACCATCAACGACCGCCTCATAAGATCTTAAAATGATTTTGTCGTGCTCGGTAAACGGCATCACGTTAACGGATTCCATTTCGAGCAACATCTCCGCGTTTATTGTTTCTGTAGTTGTCATAAGCCTTCGAGCGAAAAATCAACAAATTGGTGTAAGTTTATCAGAAAATTTGAAAATCAACCTAGCAAACTCACCAACTAGTGACCTAGAACAAAAAAGGCCCGTTAAACGGACCTTTTTCAATAACTTATCGCTGCTTATTGTTATTGCTCTGCGTTGTCGTTCTCGACTTTTAGCAGCTCAACTTCAAATACTAGCGTTGAGTTAGCAGGAATGCTTGGTGTGTCTTGATCACCGTATGCTAGCTCTGGCGGGATAACGAATTTGAATTTAGAACCCACAGGCATTAGCTGAACACCTTCTGTCCAACCTGGGATTACACGGTTAAGTGGGAAGGTTGCAGGTTCACCACGATCGTAAGAGCTATCAAATTGCGTACCATCGATTAGCGTACCTTTGTAGTGTACTTGAACCGTATCAGTGTCTTTTGGCTTCTCGCCTTCAGCTGGAGTAATAACTTGGTATAGAAGACCTGTATCTGTCTTCACTACGCCTTCTTGCTTCTCGAACTCAGCACGGAAATCATCGCCAGCTTTTTTCGCTTCAGCTGCTTTCTCAGCCGCTTGTGCTTGCATCTTTTCAGCAACACGCTTATCTAGAGATTCTAGTGCTGCACGTGTTTCTTCTTCATTCAATTCAGCATTGCCTTTGAAAACGTCTTCGATACCTTTTAGTACCAAGTCTTTGTTAAGATTAATGCCGATTTCGCTTGGCTTGTCGATGCTTGTGCTTAGGTAGTTAGCAAATGAAACACCGATTGCGTATGCCGCTTTATCGTCGTCGGTTTTAAAGTGAACCGCTTTACCGGTTTCTGCTTGAACTTGTTCTGCTTGAGGTGCGGCTTCTGTTTTAGTTTCTTCTTTCTGACAACCTACCGCTAGCATAACTGTTGCAGCAAGTAGCGACACTTTTAAAACTGATTTCATTAAATTCTCCCAATAATGGCTTTGCCATTGGTTGTTGTGCACAAATCTTCTATGAGACTAGTGAAGACAATCGTTATACCAATATACTAGCTATATGTCTTAAGACACAAACCGGATTATTAGATGTGATGCAAAGAATTTCTCATTTATTCCTATATTTAATTGTCATCACCACGTTAAATGGTTGCTTTTTCGCCGAGCGTGAAGTGCACCGTTGGCCGATAGAGCCTCAGGGTGCGACGAGCTTCGCACTTAGCAGAGATGGACGATTTGCTCTGCTCTATTCTCAGCAACACCATTTGATGTTGTGGGACCTAGAGCAAAATGAACAACTAGCCAACCTGGGTGAGCTCGATGCCGATGCCAACGTGGTATCCCATATTCGTATCTCAGACAATGGTCGCTATGCAGTCACAGCAAGCCAAATGAACTTCGCAGTTTGGGACTTAGGTTGGACGCAATCCGAAGGCCTTTGGTCTATTTCTGATGCGCTCATTCGCGACGTTGATATCACCAGTAACGGTGAGCAAGTTCTGCTCGGGTTATCCAACGGTAAAGCAATTTACGTCAACTTAGTCACCGGACGTCGCTTGGAGTTCCTTGCGCATCGTGAAAAAGTCAATTCCGTCGCCATTTCTCCTAATGGCCGCTTCGCACTGACTGGTGGTAATGACTACAAAGCGTATTTGTGGGACACCGAAACCGGACAAGTGCTGCGGACCTTCGAACATGAACAACGGGTTGTTCGTGTTGCCCTGCAACGAGATGGCAAGTTAGCAATGACATCCGATGGCGGAAACCAAGCGGTAATTTGGGATTTAAAAACTGGACAAGAAGTCACACAGTTGAGCAGTTGGTCGCGCCAATTGATCTTTTCTACTGCGCGATTTTCTGACGACGGAACTCAGTTAGTGACAGGAACGCCTTCTGGCCGCGTTTCAATATGGGATACTCAAACCGGAAAACGGATTGGCGGATTTGAAGTTGAGCCCAAAAAAGACACTCGCCCTCCCCGTGCGGTCGTGTATGATGCAGCCTTTGATTCAAAACAACGCGTAATTACTGCTACTTCAGCAGGTATTGCCCAAGCTTGGCAGTTAGAGAACGGATCATGACAGAAAAAATCATTCAGCAATTGGAAGCACGCATTAATGACTTAGAATGTCAGCTTGCGTTCCAAGAACAGACTATTGAAGATCTGAACGGTGCCTTATCGCAGCAGCAACTGCAAATTACCAAGATGCTCGATCAGATGAAATATGTGGTAGGTAAAGTAAAAAATATGGACTCGTCGAATTTAGCCGATCCGTCAGAAGAAACCCCACCACCGCATTATTAAAATGCAGGCTCAAATAGCATAAAGCCCAGAACGTGTTCTGGGCTTTGTTGTATTTATTACTTAAGAGGCACTCAAGAGGAAGCTATTCGTCAGCGTAGATTTTGACGCTCAACTCGCCTTGAGTGTTGATGCCAGCTCGGTACATACCAGAGCTGTTCATCGCAAAGTGCAGCTCACCTTGCGCGTCAATTGCGATTAAGCCGCCTTCGCCGCCCATCTCTTTCAGTTCGCCCTGAATAATATGCTCACAAGCAGTATGAATATCTTCTTGTAAGTAACGCATCCGCGCGGCGACGTCTTCTGCGACACGTTTACGGATAAAAAACTCACCGACACCCGTAGTTGAAACTGCGACAACGCCATTTTCGGCCACCGTGCCACAGCCTATCAAAGCCGAATCCCCAACTCGATTGTATTGCTTATTCGTTACGCCACCCGTGCTGGTGGCAGCGGCTAAGTTACCTTGTTGGTCCAACGCTACGGCTCCGACGGTGCCATGTTTACGATCATCTGGGTAGCGAGATTCCGACAAAGCAAACAGCCCTTTCTCACGCATAGACAGCAACTGCTCATAACGGCGATCAGTAAAGAAGTAATCCTGTTCGGTATACTCATGGCCTTGTTCAAAAGCAAACTTCTCTGCGCCCTCACCCACCAACAACACGTGATTGCTGTTTCGCATTACGTCACGAGCGAGCTCAATTGGATTCTTGATATGACGAACACCAGCGACCGCGCCTGCGGCTTGGTTTCGACCATCCATGACAGAGGCATCCATTTCTACCATTTCGTTGTTGGTCAGCACCGAGCCTTTACCCGCATTAAAGTTAGGCGAGTCTTCCAATACTTTTACTGCAGCAATAACCGCATCCAAAGCGTCGCCGCCTTTCTCTAGAATTTGATAGCCAGCTTTTACCGACGCTTCCAAATCAGCCAAGATCGATTGCTGAAGTTCATTGCTCATCTGTTCACGTAAAATGGTGCCTGCGCCACCATGAATCGCAATCGAGAAAGGTTTTGTCATCGCTTTTTCCATGAGTTGTTCTTTTCTTCTATGCACTACACCTTAGATAAACAAAAAGCGCAAGTTGAAACCTCAACTTGCGCTTTGCAAAGCTTTACTAGATAAGATTATCTAGTGAAGGAGCTTGTGATTAGTGAGAACCACAGCTGCCGCCGCCACAGCAGCCTTCATCATCGTGATCATGGTCATGACCACAACCACCAGCTTGATGGATATGACCGTGTTCGATCTCTTCTGCTGTTGCTTCACGTGTAGACATAACTTCTACTTCGAAAGTTAGTGTTTGACCAGCTAGCATATGGTTACCGTCAACAACCACTTCGTTGCCATCAACTTCTGTTACTTCTACAGGGATTGGACCTTGGTCAGTGTCAGCTAGGAAGCGCATGCCCACTTCGATTTGGTCAACGCCTTGGAATACGTCCGCAGGAACGCGTTGTACTAGCGCATCATTGTGCTCGCCGTAAGCTTCTTCAGGAGCTACCGTTACTGAGAACTTGTCGCCAGCCACTTTACCTTCAAGCTCTTTTTCAAGACCAGTGATTAGGTTGTTGTGACCGTGAAGGTAATCTAGAGGCGCTTCTGCTGTTGATTGATCAACAACGACACCGTCTTCCATCATTACTTTGTATGCAAGGCTTGCAACAACGTTCTTTTCAATTTTCATACTAACTCCAGGGAGATTAATTGACTTAACCTGAATGGGGTTAAGTACTGAGATATCTGGGTGTATTATGGGGATCAATTATCGAAGTTCAATTATTCCGGCTTAAAAATTCCGATCATTTCCTGATCTGAGTGTTTATTTTTCTCTACAGATTGCGGTTTACGCTGCTCAGTAAACTCACACTCGACACACTCAACTAACTCGATATTATTTTCAATCCACCAGCGCAGGGTATCTTGCTGGCTGCAATTTGGGCAGCTAGCGCCGGCAATAAAACGTTTCTTGATTTTCACGCTATTTCCTTAGCTTGAGTCTTGGCTCAAGTACTACTTCCAATGATTAGGTGACTGATGGTCGCTCTCCATCTCACGACCAAAAATTTCTTCTAGCTCTTTGCGTGCCTCTTTCGCTCTCTGAGCCAATTTCTTATCTTCATTGTGCTGAGGCAATAAGTCCTTAAGCATAGCATTATCTAACTTACGAAAATGTGCTTCTGCCCGCTTTGCTTGATAAGGGTGCATACCAAGTTCTACGAGCGCTTGACGACCGAGATCCAATGCCCCTAAAAATGTTTCACGAGAGTAATTCTCAACACCGTGGCTCATTAACTGATACGCCTCGACACGGCTTCTTGCTCGGGCTAGCAACTTAAGTTTCGGGAAGTGCACGCGGCAGATATCAACGATGGCCATCACCTCATCAGGTGAATCGGTACAAATGACCAATGCTTCTGCTTTATCTGCGCCAGCAGCCCGCAAAAGATCAATTTGGGTAGCATCACCATAAAACACTTTGTAACCATACTTGCGCAGTAGGTGAATTTGGCTGGCATCACTTTCTAATACCGTCACTTTGATTTTATTGGCATACATTAAACGTCCGACGATCTGACCGAAACGTCCAAAGCCTGCAATGATCACACGTGGCCGACGATCCACTACTTTCGTGGTCATGCCCTCTTCTTCTTGATTCAGGGTATGAGCAAACCATTTTTTTTGTCCCATCAGCAAAAGTGGTGTCGTCACCATGGATAGACTGACCACCACCAACAGAAAAGCCACTTGCTCTTTGGATAAAATGCCCTCTTGGCTCGCTGCGGTAAATATGACAAAGGCAAACTCACCACCTTGGCTTAAAATCGCGGCCATACGGCTTCTCGCTTTGGCTCCGACACGGGCAGCTCTCGCCAATGCATACAAAACCAAGCCCTTAACCACGACCAAAGCCACCACCGCGCCCAGAATCTCTAAAGGGTGTAATGCCAATAACCCCAAATTTACCGCCATGCCAACCGCGATGAAGAACAAACCCAACAACAAACCTTTAAACGGCTCGATAGCGATTTCCAATTCATGTCGATACTCACTCTCAGCCAGCAGAACGCCGGCTAAGAAAGTCCCTAGGGCCATAGAAAGCCCGAGCTTTTGCATCACGACAGAAATCCCAAGCACGACCAATAGTGCGGCGACGGTAAAGAGCTCACGAACGCCGCTCATCACAACAAAACGAAATAGTGGACGCAATAAGAAATGACCACCAATCAACAGGGCCACCACACTGCCTAATACCGTGAAGACATCCAACCAACTACCGCCACTCTGCCCGCCAGCAAGCAAGGGCAACATTGCCAACATTGGGATCACGGCAATATCTTGAAAGAGCAATACCGCAAAACCAGACTGACCCGTTTCGGTGCCATTGAGCCCTTGCTCTTCAATCACTTTAAGAGCAATTGCCGTCGAGGACAGCGCCAACCCCATCCCAATCACCAAACTCACTTGCATGCTTACGCCGAACATACTGACGACACTGCCGAGCACGGCGGTCGTAACCACCACCTGCGCGCCGCCTAAACCTAGAATCGGTCCTCGCATTTGCCACAGTTTTTTAGGATTTAGTTCAAGGCCGATCAAGAACAGTAACAACACGACCCCAAGTTCAGCAAAGTGCAAAATAGCATCAACATCACTGATTAAGCCAAGACCCCAAGGGCCAATCAACACACCGGCAAGTAAATAACCTAAAACCGAGCCAAGTCCGAGACGCTGAGCAATCGGCACCGCGATAACCGCAGCCGAGAGAAAGACCACGCTACTTTGAAGAAACTCACTGGTTATCGCCATACTGACCTCCTTGGTCTGTTGCTTCCCAGTTTTCAAGTGGGTTGTTCAACCACCGACGATACAATTCGGCGTGCTCATACCGCTCAATATCCGAGACATTACGCGACCAATACAACACCAAAGGTTCAATCCAGTGCATTTGACACAAGGCGGCCGTCAGTTCAAACGGTTGTAAGATTTGCTCTAATGGATATTTGTTGTACCCCTTCGCGCTAAAGGCCTCTTCTTTCCCCCCCGTTGTAATCACACTGCGCCAGTATTTTCCCTCCAGCGCCGAACCTCCGCCAAAAGCAAAACCTTTGCCCAGCACTCGGTCCAACCACTCTTTTAACAGGGCTGGGCATGAATACATATAAAGCGGGTGATGAAACACGATCACATCATGCGTGAGCAACAACTCATGTTCATAATTCACATCAATAAAGAAGTCAGGGTAAACACCGTAAAGATCGTGCACAGTGACGTGCTCAAGCGACTGAGCTTTTTTAATCATCACTTGATTAGCAATCGAGTTATGTGGCTCTGGATGAGCATAAATGACCAGAACTCTTGGGAGAATAGACGGTGCAACAGCCAAATGGTCGTCCTTGTGGTTATTTTTATCCGTTATCAAATTGTTATACTTTTTTGTACAGCATAATGCAATTAAAGCGAATCAATCGACTTTTCCGGCCAATACCCCTACTATTCACCGCAAGATATATACCCAAGTGGCTTTAAAAACGATTGAAACCACTTCGCGATGTAACCAAGCAACGCGCACTGCGCAAAGTGAATGAAAACTTTATGATTACCTTCTCTGATATTCAGTTACTGCGTGGCGGTAAACCTCTTTTAGAACAAGCTTCAGCGACTATCCATCCTGGCGATAAAGTCGGTCTTGTGGGCAAAAACGGCTGCGGTAAATCAACGCTATTTGCATTGCTGAAAGATGAACTGTCGATTGATGCAGGCTCATTTAGCCAACCTCAACATTGGGAGTTGGCCTGGGTCGCACAGGAAACGCCTGCGCTAGAGCGCACTGCACTAGAATACGTCATCGATGGTGATCGCGAGTACCGAGCGCTCGAAAAGCAGTTGGCTGAAGCGGAAGCACAAGACAACGGCACCTTGGTTGCCGAGATCCACGGTAAAATTGAAACCATCGGCGGTTATAGCATTCGCGCTCGCGCGGCAGAATTGCTCGACGGTTTAGGTTTCAGCCAAGAGCAAATGAGTTGGAGTTTGACTCAATTCTCAGGTGGTTGGCGTATGCGCCTTAACTTAGCCCAAGCGCTATTGTGCCGTTCTGACTTATTGCTACTCGATGAGCCAACCAACCACTTGGACTTAGACGCGGTGATGTGGCTTGAACGTTGGCTACAAAACTACCCAGGCACACTGATCCTGATCTCGCACGACCGTGACTTCCTTGACCCCATTGTTGGCCGTATTATTCACATCGAAAACCAACAATTGAACGAATACACGGGTAACTATTCGTCGTTCGAAAACCAACGAGCGCAAAAAATGGTGCTGCAGCAAGCGATGTTCGAGAAGCAACAGAAACAGATGTCGCACATGCAAAGCTACATCGACCGCTTCCGTTATAAAGCCTCTAAAGCACGCCAGGCTCAAAGCCGTATTAAAGCTTTGGAGCGCATGGAGAAAGTGTTACCCGCTCAATTCGATAACCCATTTAGCTTCCAATTCCGTGAGCCCGCGGCGCTGCCAAACCCAATCATGATGATGGATGAAGTATCGGCAGGCTACGGTGACAACCTGATCTTAGAGAAGATCCGCTTGAACTTGGTTCCTGGCAGTCGCATTGGTCTACTCGGCCGTAATGGCGCGGGTAAATCGACCTTGATCAAATTGCTCTCTGGTGAGCTTAACGCGCAAGGTGGCGATCTGACTTACTCACAAGGCGTAAAAATAGGTTACTTTGCCCAGCATCAATTAGAAACGCTGCACCCAGAGGAAACGCCGCTGCAACACATGATGCAGATCGCGCCGGATCAAACCGAACAGCAGCTACGTGATTACCTAGGTAGCTTTGGCTTCCAAGGTGACAAAGCACTAGAAAAAGTTGCGCCGTTTTCTGGTGGCGAAAAAGCCCGTTTGGTGTTGGCTTTAATTGTGTGGCAAAAGCCAAACCTGTTGCTACTTGATGAACCGACCAACCACTTAGACTTGGACATGCGCCAAGCACTTACGATGGCACTGCAAACATTCGAAGGTGCGATGGTGATTGTTTCGCACGACCGCTATTTACTGCGCGCTACGACCGATGACTTGTATTTAGTGCATGATCGACAAGTTGCTCCGTTCGACGGTGATTTAAATGACTATTATAAATGGTTAACCGAACAACAAAGAGCGGAACGCAAAGAAGCGCAGGCTGCGCAGCCAAGCAAAGATACGGCCAACAGCGCAGCTGCGAAGAAAGAGCAAAAACGTCGCGATGCAGAGTTTCGAAAACAGACAGCGCCAATTCGCAAAACGCTGACACAACTAGAAAATAAAATGGATAAGTTAGGTGCTGCACTGGCCGAAGCTGAAGAACAATTGGCGGACAACTCACTGTATGCGGCCGAAAATAAAGCTAAACTTAACCAAGTGCTGGCACTTCAAGCTTCTAGTAAGGCTGAGCTCGAAGAAATTGAAATGGAATGGATGTCTGCTCAAGAAACGTTGGAGCAGATGGAGCTAGAGTTTAATCAATGAGTAATCAACACGCTGAATACACACTCACCCTAGAACACCTTTGGCAGTTTAGTCTGCAGTTTTATGGTGTGCGAGAAGTGAAAGAGGCGTGCTTATCATTGCAAAACAACTACCACGGTAACGTGAACCTACTCCTGCTGCTCAGATGGCTCGATGAGCAGCAACTCATTTTCCAAGAAAAAGACTGGCCCTTGGTGCAAGACTGTCTAGGTAGAAGCGAAACTTTACTTCACTCCTTTCGCGACCTTCGTCGCCACCTTAAGTCTCAAGTCAATGACGCTTTGTATCGTGAGACCTTGCAGTTTGAGCTGCAACTAGAAAAGCAGCAACAAGCGGATTTGGTGGGCTGCATTAACTCACTTGCACTACTCAAAAATGATGGTGACCCACTGACGTTGAGATACTGTCGTCAACTCGGTGGGGAGCATTTGCAGCAAGCCTTTGCTATTCCGGTGCCAAACATTCAACCACCAAAACGCCCATAAATCTGTAGAATACCTATAATCTTTATAAAGGATTATATTAATAAGTTCTTCAACGGACACCGAAGGACCGCATAAGAGCAGTTAGGTATGACACAATTTTTCGCAGCCGCCGGGATCAAAAACCCGCATCTCCAAACGCTTTTGCCGCGTTTTATTCGCAAAAAAGCGTTATTTACGCCGATTTGGCAAACCCTCGATACATCCGATGGCGACTTTCTCGATCTCGCGTGGAGCGAGGACCCAACCCAAGAGCCTGCACAAAAAAAGCCGATTTTTGTTTTATTTCATGGGTTAGAGGGGTGCTTCTATAGCCCTTATGCCAATGGGCTAATGAATGCATTTGCTCAATCTGGATGGCTGTCGGTGATGATGCATTTTCGTGGCTGCAGCGGTAAACCAAACAAAAAAGCACGAGCTTATCACTCGGGAGAAGTGACGGATGCTCGTTACTTCCTAGAGCACCTTGAACAACGTTTTCCTGATAATCCCAAAGTTGCAGTTGGTATTTCTCTTGGCGGTAACATGTTGGCGAATTATTTAGCCCAATATAAAGACCACCCTATTTTGAATGCAGCGACTATTATCTCAGCGCCTTTAGACCTAGCTGCGTGTGCAAACCGTATTGAACAAGGCTTTTCAAAAGTGTATCGCCGTTACCTGCTTTCTTCACTGAAACGTAACGCGTTACAAAAGCATCATCTACTGCATGGTGAGCTTGCGCTGTCCTACAACTCAATAAAACGTGTCACACGATTGTATGAATTCGATGATTTGATTACCGCACCATTGCATGGCTTCAAAGACGCACAAGATTATTACGACCAATGCTCTGGCTTAAGTAAACTACAGCAAATCACGCTACCCACACTGATCATCCATGCCAAAGACGATCCGTTCATGACCGACGATGTGATCCCGAAGTTTGTTCTGCCAGATAATATTGATTACCGTCTCTTTGAGCACGGTGGCCATGTTGGCTTCCTGACAGGAACGGCGTTAAAACCTAAGTTTTGGTTGGAGGAAGCGCTGCCCGCGTATTACGAAAGTATCGCCGCAGATTACCTTTCTGCTGTATCCAAGCAACGAACGCAGTAAACTAGCCGCTCATCATAAAAGTTAGAGGTATTTATGATCATTCCATGGCAAGACATTGCGCCGGAAACATTGGAAAACTTAATTCGTGAATTCGTCTTACGCGAAGGAACGGATTACGGAACCGTCGAGGTTTCTTTGCATGACAAAATTGATCAAGTTAAAGCTCAATTGGAAAAAGGTGAAGCGGTTATCGTGTTCTCTGAGCTACACGAAACCGTCGATATTCAGCATAAAACAAAATTTTAGACCTTTCACATTTTACCGTATCCCACTCGATGACAAGGTATTGTTACGTGCTATAGTGGGATATCGACCGTGCAGTAGTAACTCTACTGCACATTACAGGTAAGTAATTTTCGACAAGGTTTGTCATGTCAGCTAAACACCCAATTATTGCGGTTACTGGTTCGTCCGGTGCCGGCACGACCACTACATCTGAAGCCTTCCGTAAAATGTTCAATATGATGAACGTTAAACCCGCATGGGTTGAAGGCGATAGCTTCCATCGCTTTACTCGCCCAGAAATGGACATCGAAATCCGCAAAGCCCGCGAGCAAGGTCGACACATTAGCTACTTTGGCCCACAAGCTAATGACTTCCCGGGATTAGAAGAGTTTTTCCGTAAGTTCGGGCATGACGGCACTGGCAGCGTGCGCCGTTATCTGCACACGTTTGACGAAGCGGTTCCCTACAATCAAATGCCAGGCACGTTTACACCGTGGCAAGACTTACCCGAAAACAGCGACGTTCTGTTTTATGAAGGGTTACATGGTGGCGTGGTCGATGGCGATGTTAATGTTGCTCAACATGTGGATTTCTTAATTGGCATGGTGCCGATTGTGAACTTAGAGTGGATACAAAAATTCGTACGCGACACTCGCGATCGCGGCCATTCGCGTGAAGCGGTAATGGACTCAATCGTGCGATCCATGGACGATTACCTCAACTATATCACTCCTCAGTTTTCTCGTACTCACATCAACTTCCAGCGCGTACCGACCGTTGATACTTCCAACCCACTTAATGCAAAAGGCATCCCTAGTTTGGATGAGAGTTTTGTGGTGATTCGCCTACGCGGTATCAAGAATGTCGACTTCCCATATCTGCTGGCCATGATTGATGGCTCATTCATGTCACGCCACAACACGATTGTCGTACCCGGCGGTAAGATGAGCTTTGCAATGGAGCTCATAGTTCGGCCTATCCTACAACAGCTCATCGAAACAGGGAAAATTGGCTAAAAACCTGCCAGCGAAGATGTTTACTTTTCATACCGTGATCATGTGCACAGTTTTGCTTACAAAATCTCAATCATGGCACGATTAAAATCAAGAAATCGTTTTCGAAAAAGGATACTATTTCTTACCGAAACACAAGAGAGCTTGCAGCATATAAAAAGTGCTCTTATTCTAGTAGGCCTAATTCAGGCTTAGCTAAAATATGGATAGCGCAAGCGTACCCTGCAGAGGAAGTGAGATATTATGGTTCTAGGTAAACCTCAAACCGACCCAACATTAGAGTGGTTTCTTTCACACTGTCATATTCATAAGTACCCTTCAAAGAGCACGCTAATTCACGCGGGCGAAAAGGCAGAAACTTTGTACTACATCGTTAAAGGTTCTGTTGCGGTTCTTATCAAAGACGAAGAAGGTAAGGAGATGATCCTTTCTTACCTAAACCAAGGAGACTTTATTGGTGAACTTGGTCTATTCGAGGAAGACCAAGAGCGCACAGCTTGGGTTCGTGCTAAATCTCCTTGTGAAGTTGCTGAAATTTCTTTCAAGAAGTTCCGTCAGCTTATCCAAGTAAACCCAGACATCCTAATGCGTCTTTCTGCGCAGATGGCTCGTCGTCTTCAAGTAACTAGCCAAAAAGTGGGTGACCTGGCGTTCCTAGACGTAACTGGTCGTATCGCTCAGACGCTTCTGAACCTTGCAAAACAACCAGACGCAATGACTCACCCAGACGGCATGCAAATCAAGATCACTCGTCAAGAAATCGGTCAAATTGTTGGCTGTTCTCGTGAGACAGTAGGTCGTATCTTGAAGATGCTAGAAGAGCAGAACCTAATCTCTGCTCACGGTAAAACCATCGTGGTTTACGGTACTCGTTAATCTCGAACTAGAGTGAAACGAACAAAATTATAAAAGCCACCAATGGCAACATTGGTGGCTTTTTATTTACTCATGACCAAATGAGATAGGGTGCAGCGAACACTAATGAGTAAGCTTAACAGGTTAACCCTAAAACTTAGCCATTCGTACTTTCAAAGATTTTGTCAGCTGAAGCGGCCACGAAACCTGGGTACAAATCACCATTTTCCATCGGATAGCGCTTAGCAAATTCATAAAACCCGCCAGGGATAATTTCAGTGCCTTCGCTAAAACGAACCGCTACTTTATCTGCCATGGTCGATGACTGCTCTAGCAACACCTCAGGAGTGCCCTTCACTTCACCACCATTTTCATTAATGGTAAACCCAGCGGTACGCAGATGATCGTTTACCTGCTTCACTTCTTCATATTCATTGAGCTGGTTAACGCTCACCGTGAAGTGGTTTGCTCCGTAACCATGCGCCGCAAGCCAAGATGCGTACTCACTTTCTTTAGCCAACGTTTGGTAATCAGCAAAGCTTAAATCCCACAAGCGTCCACCATGTAAGAATGCGCTATCGTTCAGCTTGTCAGCATCGACTTGTGCCACCAAATTTTTCACAATCTCTTGTAGCTCAGACGAGCACTCTTCAACTTTTAGCTCACTAATAAAGACTTTAGGTTGCTTCGGATCTGGGTGCTCATAGTGCTTAGCAACCAGCTTTTTGCTTTCGAAAACGTAATCACCACACGCCTTGTAACCAATAGCTACAAATGGCTTAGCTAGAGTTTCAATACCAAGAGGCGCGATATTGAAGGTACGTAAAGCTATATGATCATTAATCAGAGGCTCATCTTCTTGAAGCAGCTGATGCACTTTAGCAGCCGAAGGGCAAAGACGTTGAATGTAATCTTGCCATAGCGATTCAAATAACACATCGGGCGTCATAACGACTCCTTGTTACGAGATGTAGAGTTTAAAGGTAAGCGGAAGTTGGCTGCTCGTTCACAACAAAAGTTGTCCAGAATAATGAACGAGCAACCATCAACCTGTGACGGTAAATGCCAGTCAGTCAACACGCTTTTCCGAGTCTTTGCTCACTTTTCGTGTTCTGCCAACGATCACTACAACCCATACCTAAATGATGCGCCGGCAAGGTGAGCCGCAATGCATAGTTGCGACTCTATTATTAAAACTTATAGCGCTACACCTGGACTCAATGTTGCAGGCAAGACAGTCTCTTGACCTTCCATTGATGCCATTGGGTACGCACAGTAATCTGCTGCGTAGTAAGCGCTTGGGCGCAAGTTACCCGACGCTCCCGGACCACCAAATGGCGCATCACCACTTGCACCAGTGAGCTGGCGGTTACGGTTCACGATACCTGCACGAATGTGGTCAACGAAGTATTCCCATTCTTGGTCGTCGGTTGAGACCAAACCAGCAGATAAGCCAAAGCGCGTATCGTTTGCTAGCGCCACGGCTTTGTCTAACCCTTCGTAACGCACCACTTGCAGAAGTGGGCCGAAGTATTCTTCATCTGGTAACTCAGCAATGTTCGTTACATCAATGATGCCAGGAGAAACAAACGCCGCTTCTCCTGCTTTCGCTTCAATCAAGCTTTCACCGCCAAGAGACTGTAGATTAGCTTGTGCATCAAGAATAAACTTGGCTGCCGCGACCGAAATTTGCGGTCCCATAAATGGCGCAGGTTCTGCAAATGGTTGGTCTACGCGAATATTGCGTGTCGCTTCGACGAGCTTAGTGATAAGCGCATCGCCTTTTTCACCCAATGGCACATACAAACGACGAGCACACGTACAACGCTGCCCAGCACTGATAAACGCTGACTGGATGATGGTGTAAACCGTGGCATCCAAATCACCATATTTATCAGAGATCACCATCGGGTTATTACCACCCATTTCTAGTGCGAGCATCTTGCCCGGTTGACCAGCAAATTGACGGTGTAATACATGCCCCGTATTCGCGCTACCCGTAAACAGTACGCCATCAATGCCTTTAGCGTCAGCGAGGGCGATACCAGTTTCTTTCGCGCCTTGAACAAGGTTAATCACGCCTTTCGGCAGACCGGCTTCTTCCCATAGCTTCATTGCCAATTCACCCGTCCATGGCGTTTGCTCAGACGGTTTGAAGACTACCGTGTTACCAGCCAGTAGCGCTGGCACAATGTGACCATTTGGTAGGTGGCCTGGGAAGTTGTAAGGACCAAACACCGCCATCACGCCCAATGGGCGGTGGCGCAATACGATTTGGTTGCCTGCTGCTTCACGGCTCGCCTCACCAGTACGGTCATGATAAGCGCGAATCGAAATGGCAATTTTACCTGCCATGGCTGCTGCTTCAGTGCGCGTTTCCCAAATCGGCTTACCAGTTTCTTTGGCAATCACTTCGGCGATTTTTTCGCTGTTCTCTTTTACTTTCTCCGCAAAAGCCAACACGATTGCCTCACGCTCTGAAAATGGACGCTTTTTCCAGTCAATAAACGCTTCACGCGCTGCAGATACCGCCTGGTTCACCTGCTCTGCCGTTGCACCTTTGCCTTGCCAGATCACTTCTTGGTTGTACGGCGACAGAGACGTAAATGCTTCACCCTGACCTTGTACCCATTCACCTGCAATCCAATGTGTCATTGTTTCTATCCTTAAATTCTGTCGTCTGTTACTGCGGAAGAAGGCGAACGAAATCCCCTTCTTCAACCGAAAGTGCATCCGCAACGTCTGGTGCGATCATTACGCTCTGTGTCTCTGCGTCATACGCCGCCTTAGTGACTGTCGCACGGAAGTTCTCGAAAGATGAATTACACATCAAGAAGTCTTGTGTGCTGGAATGTTCAGAGATTTTGACTTGCGCGCGGAATGAATGACGTACCGACTCAATATTACGCAGATCACACTCAACCGTTGGGCCACCATCGAAGATGTCGACGTAGCCTCGGTTGGTAAAACCTTCACGCTCAAGCAGCTTCAGCGCTGGACGCGTGTTGTCATGTACTTGACCAATCACGGCTTGCGCTTCTGGGCTGAGCAGGTTGATGTAAATAGGCAGTTTCGGCATCAAGTCGGCGATAAAGCCTTTCTTGCCGATACCTGTCAGGTAATCTGCAAGAGTGAAATCGATAGAGAAGAAATGCTCTTGAAGCCATTGCCAGAATGGTGAATTACCCTCGTCGTCTGAAACGCCACGCATCTCCGCAAAGATCGTTTCAGAGAAGCGCTCTGGGTGCTCTGCCATCATTAGGAAACGACACTTCGACATTAGACGACCATTCAGACCTTGGCGGAATTTCTCACGCAAGAACAAGGTACAAATTTCGCTGTTACCAGTGTAGTTATTACCAAAAGTAAGCAGTTTAACGACGTTGTTAACGCCAAGCTTTGGCGACGAGTGCACAACTTTACTAATGTGATATGAGTAAAATGGGACATCCCAGCCGATAGATGCTTCGATTCCGGTGGTACCCGCAACCTCACCCGTTTCAGAGTCAAAGCCAACCATCAGGTAGCCTTCATCGCCTGGTTCTGCCACATCTGGCTTACCAAAGCTGTACTCTGAATGTTTGATTCGATTGGTTAACAGTTCTTCGTTAACCGGTAGAGATGTAAATCCGTGACCAGACTCCACCGCACAAGTGTGCAGTGCGTCGTAATCCGACATCGCGATAGGGCGAACTACTAGCATCAATACTCCCTCCAGATGCAAGAAGATCCTAACTATATTGTAGGAACAATTCCCCCATCAGAGATCCTTGACGGGGGTGTCTGCGTTGACGTTTAAACTGATATCGCGCTTAAACTAAAGTCGCGATCGCTTTATCCAGTTTCGCCAAGCCTTCTTCAATTTCTTGTTGTGTGATAACGAGTGATGGTGTGAAACGTACGACATTGGCACCCGCAACCAATACCATGAGACCTTGTTTACCTGCAGCAACCAGCACGTCACGCGCACGGCCTTGCCATTCTTCATTTAGTGCAGCGCCAAGTAATAGGCCTTGACCGCGCACTTCTGAGAAGATGTTGTACTTCGCGTTGATCTTCTCTAGACCTTCACGGAACATTGCTTCGCGTTCTAGTACACCAGCCAAAACCTCTGGCTTAGTGACTTCATTTACAACCGCTTCTGCAACCGCACACGCTAGTGGGTTACCGCCATATGTAGAACCGTGAGTGCCCACTTTCATGTGCTCTGCCAATTTTGCTGTCGTTAGCATTGCACCGATTGGGAAACCGCCACCAAGTGATTTCGCAGTACTTAGAATATCTGGCGTGATACCTAAACCTTGGTAAGCGTAGAAGTTACCTGTTCGGCCATTACCAGTTTGCACTTCATCGAAGATCAGTAAGGCGTTGTGTTTGTCACACAGCTCGCGAACCGCTTGAGCGAACTCAGGCGTTGGTGGCACGATGCCGCCTTCACCTTGTAGTGGCTCCATCATGACCGCACAAGTACGATCAGACATGTGTGCTTGTAAAGCTTCGATATCGTTGTAAGGAAGGTGTGTCACGTCGCCTGGCTTAGGACCGAAGCCGTCAGAGTATGCCGCTTGGCCACCAACCGTTACGGTAAAGAATGTACGACCGTGGAAACCTTGTTTGAATGCAATGATTTCAGATTTCTCAGTGCCATGAACGTCTGCTGCATAACGACGTGCCAGCTTCAAAGCGGCTTCGTTTGCTTCTGCGCCAGAGTTAGCAAAGAACACACGCTCAGCAAAACTCACTTCTGTTAGCTTTTTCGCCAGACGAAGGGCTGGTTCGTTCGTCATAACGTTACTTAAGTGCCAAAGCTTGTTAGCTTGCTCTGTTAGTGCGTTTACCATTACTGGATGACAATGGCCAAGACAGCTCACTGCAATACCACCAGCAAAGTCGATGTATTCATTACCTTCCTGATCCCAAACACGTGAACCTTCACCTTTAACAGGGATCATTTCCATCGGGTTATAGCAAGGTACCATTACCTCATCGAATAAACCGCGCTCTACTTTAATTTCCGTTGTCATTGCACATTCCTTCTTGATACCGCATGCGTAGCAGATAAGCGAATTTAACCGGCTCTCTTTGCCAGCAAATAATGTTTTGCATTTAAGCTATTGCGGCATTGTATTTACATTTAATTAACCATTTCAATAGTGATTTATTCTTTTCGTTCTCGAAAGCAACTTCCATTAATCACTGCTTATGACTATTTATGCATCAAGAAAGTAAAATAGAGAAGTGATTTTTTATAAATGTTATGTAATACAGGGGATAGAAGGTTTAAAAAGACATGAATAGACAAAGAGACTCGAGAGAATCGCATAGTTTTGCAATCCGCTCACCTCAGCAAAAAGATGAATGATTTGTTAAGAAAAGTGATCGCGATCAGATCGCTTTGCGTGCTAAAAAGTTCGCAAGCAACTCGTGACCTTGCTCAGTTTTGATTGATTCTGGGTGGAACTGCACCGCATCAATTGGCAAGGCTTTATGTTGGTAACCCATTATTTCATCCATGCTTCCGTCCGGCAGTTCTGTCCATGCAGTCAGTTCAAACACGTCGGGTAAAGTACCGTTTTTCACCACAAGAGAGTGATAACGGGTTACCGTGAGTGGGTTATTCAGATTTTTAAACACACTACGACCGTTATGACGAATCGGTGAGGTCTTACCGTGCATCACTTGTCGTGCACGTACCACTTCCCCCCCAAACACTTGCGCTATCGCTTGATGGCCAAGGCAAACACCCAATATTGGAAGCTTACCAGCGAAGTGTTCTATCGCTTTCAGTGAAATACCTGCTTCGTTCGGCGTACATGGCCCTGGCGAGATCACCAAATGAGTTGGGTTGAGCGCCTCAATGCCTTGGATATCGATTTCATCGTTACGCACCACCTTTACGTCTGCACCAAGCTCGCAGAAGTATTGGTAAAGGTTGTAGGTAAAAGAGTCGTAGTTATCGATGATCAACAACATAAAGGGTCGGTTGCTCCAATCCGTTTTGGCAATGCTTACGTAGTGAATCGCCACGTTCGTGACAATCAAGGGCGGTATTTTGCTATACCAAGCAAGAAAGGCAAGTTTTTGCTGAATAAAAAGGCCAGCATAGGCTGGCCTTTGGTCTTTACAGCTATTTAGGAAAGGTTTATCAGGAAATAAATTCGCTTAGCGGCGACGGCGGAATAAGCCGAGACCTAGCAGCGCAAATAGCGCGCCAAAACCAAACGAACCACCATCTGAATCCTTCGACCCTTCTGTTCCAGTTTCAGTTTGCGTCATTGAAACATCACGAACAGAGCTAAACTTCACGATATTACCTGTCGAGTCAGTCACTTTCTCTTCTAACTGATAATTACCTTGCTCTGGCGTTTGTTCAAACTCAATATTCACGCTACGCGCATCAATATCAGCTTGAACTAAGGTTTGGCTAGCCGAGTAAGCTTTCGTATCGCTGCTTGCCGCAGCCGCTTGTGTGGATGGCGTTAAGTTCACCGTAACAATATCACCTACAACCGCCGTTGGTGGTAAACGGACATCGACGGCTAAGTTGTCACCTGCTTTCGGTAAATCGATGTCATCATCTGGTAAATCAATCGCGATGATCACTGGATCGTGATCAGAGGCAGAGAACGCATCTTTGTACTTCGGCATATCACCAGTGTACTTGCTGCTGTATTCGAACAAGTTACTCTCTAGTGAGTTGATGTGCCAATCTTCAATTGCTACCACTTTTTGCGCTAGGCTACTGCTTGCCAATGCGTGGTCCAAATTACCCAGCTCGCCCGAATAGGTGTAAGAAAACGTATCAGTGCCGTGCAGCAACGTGTTTAAATTGTGCAGACCGTAACCTTTTTCAATTTTGGTCTTCTCTACTTGAAGTTCACCATCACCAATGGTTGTGTAAGCAGCAGTATAAATGTCACGGCCGTATTTCTCTTTCGAGTAATCAGTCAGTGTCAGAAGTGGGTCTTCCATGCCATAAGCATTGAGATCGCCCATGAGCAATACATCGCCTTTCACCTCTTTCAACGCTTCACCCACTGCGTGCGCAGCAGAAACGCGGAAGTTGTTACAGTTGCCTTGCAGATCCGCTGGCTCAGAATCTTCTACACCAGCAATCCACTCTTCAATACACTCAGAGCCTTTCGACTTAAAGTGGTTTACGACAATAGACAAATCTTCACCCGTCTCTTTCACCGTAAAGGTCTGAAGTAGACTGTGTCGTTGGTACTTATCGTAAGCAGGGTTACTTTCTGTGCCCTCTTTACGAGTAATTGTGTTTTCTGCAATGTGCTGCTCTGGCGTGATGATCACTTTTGCAGCGTCTTTTGGCGTTACTGCGTTAGCACGATATAAAATCGCCACCATGATCGCATCACTGCCAAAGTATTCGTCTTGGTATTTGTCTTGCTCTTCGATTTCGACATACGTGTAATGATCTTCAGCGTCATCAATCTCAGCATTTAGGGCATCAACTAAGTTTTGGATAGCACTGCCATCACCAAAGCCATTGTTCTCGACTTCCATCAAACCAATAACGTCTGCGTCCATCTTGTTCATCGCCGCAACGATTTTCGCTTGCTGGATCAGGAATTCGTCTAGATTAGTCGCACCACGGTTTTGTCCGGTTGGGTTTTCATGACCACTGTCAGCCACGGAGTTGAAGTAGTTCAGTACGTTGAAGCTTGCAATACGCAAATCTGAGTCCGCAATCGCTGGGGCATCTTTACGAGCCACGTCGAAGCCTTCACCTGAAGTCACGAAGTTGGTGTTATTGACTTCATTTGTCGCAATCAGGCGGTATTCGTTGTAGCTGTAAGCCACGACACCCTGTAGACCTTCTACTCGAGAACCAAGGCGAATGTGCTGCTCTGAAGAGCCATCTTGATCTGCATCTTTAGCAAAATCTGGGTAGTATGGGATTTGGCCGTTTGGTGCTTTGCCATCTGATTCTAGGTATACGCGGTTCGCTGCGTTGTCTTTTGCTAGCTCAACGGCTGCATCGCTCTCTGCCGCGTGTAATTGAGTCGGCTTTAACAATGGCGCTTCATGAGAGAGCATCATATTGTTACGACGTGAATCGTAGTCGTAAGAGAAGTTTCGAGTTACAAACAAGTCACTTGCCGAGGTCAACTCAACTTGCATGCCTTCATGACGCTCTAGCGCATCACGTAGTGTCTCACCTTCTTTGATAACAAGATCGGTAACTCGAGGGGTTTCAGAGGTGCCTGTTTTCACATAGCTGTTAGCATCAGAAGCTAGCTGAGTATTGCTGTAGTACTCTTGAACTTTACCTTTCACACAAACAACGTCACCAGCTTTTAGCTCCGTGTCTGCCGCATCGGTATGAATGAACAAACCTTCTGAGGTCTTGTCGTTGTTATCACTTTCTAGTGCTTGTAGGTAGAAACCTTTGGTTAGGCCAGTGGTAACAGCAGTCACGACACCAGTTACGAAATGATCTTCGTCAGTAATGTATGGGTAACCATCAATGAATGGAGACGTATCGCCTTCACCTTGAATATCTTGGATGGTAGTGAAGTTAGGTTGCTGACCGTCTACTTCACAAGCGAATGGTGCTGGTGGCTCAGTCGCATTTAGCTCACCAAGGCCGTCAATGTTGTCTTTCTCAAATGCCGTCCACTGAGATGCATCATAAGTAGCAGAAGGGGTTAGTGCATCACTGTTACGAACTAATGTGGTGTCTTTACCAAAATCTACGTCACCCATCACACCGATGATGTCGTGTACTTCACCATCTTTAAGCAGTGCGATCGGGTCATCACCGTTAAAGTTCGCGACGCTTTTATCTGTAATATCCGCGATAGCTTTGATGGTATCGCTCGCGTCACCATGCGCCAGTACATACACTTGGTTAGCTTGTAGCATCACTTGGCTAAGGTCGAATGTGCTACCCCAAGTACCACCACCGTTTGATGATTTCGCCAACTCGTAGCCAGTGAGTGTCACCGCAGTATCACCCGTATTAGCGATCTCTACCGCTTTATTATAAGCGCCGCCTTCTACGTATTGGGAAATAATAATCTCTGCGTTCGCGTTTGCACTAAGTGCACTGGCGATGGTTAATGCGAGTATTGAGGGTTTGATTAACGTGTCCATTGTCATACCTGATATTTATGTAAATGCAAACTTAGCTCTGGTTAGAGCCTGCCATTTGCGTCTACTATCAGGTTTATTTATGAAATAAATAAGAATGAGTAATTAAAGCCGTGAAATGAATCACATGTGAATATAAGAAAATATGCCAGAGCATCCCATTCAAACATTTTTTGTAATAAATACAGAGCGCTATTGATAAACAAATCAGAATTTAGATTGATTACTCAGTTTACTTTTTCAATTCATGTTAAGGAGTAGAAAATACATCACTTGTTGAGTTGCTTATTAACCCAACCGTTCCTGTTACAAATAAAAAATATAATTAGTCACTAATTTAGAATGCTTTAATTTTCACTTGTATCACTGTTCAAGCCCAAGAATCTATTACTCGCTTCGTTCTCTCTTATACAGGCCTCTCATACTTCAAAGTTTTCATGATTTATTCAATAACTTTTCATTACTCACTAGCCAAAAACATACACAAAAGATATAACACCTGCGCGAGACAATAAGATCTCATTAGCTGTAAACCCAGGAACGACAAATGAAAAAAATTCAACGCAGTGTGCTAGCTCTCTCCCTACTTGGCTTGATAGCGGGGTGTCAGTTGACCGCCAGTGAGCCACTTCAACCTACGGCGAATCAAGACATCATCGAATCAGCCAAAAATGAACTGGATGGTATTGAAGAGCTAGAAGTCAGTGACGAGGGTGTTATTACCTTTACTCAGCGTCTAAGAACGCCAGGAACCTACTGGATTCCAGCGAGAATTAAAGAACTCAGCTACGATATATCATGCGTACAGCTTAGTTACTTCATTGATAGAGGCATGGTTGTGAAGTCTGCCTTTCTAGGGGCTCGAGGACGTGTTGAATATTACGACATGGAACGCTGTATGAAAGACACACCATTTCAGTAATACAGGCATAAAAAAAGCTCCACCAAAGTGGAGCTTTTTCGTATTCGTTCTTAGCAACTATGGGCGAGCTACAAAACCTACTGCTTCGTATGCTTTCTTAAGCGTTTCAGCCGCTCGTGCCGAGGCTTTCTCAGCGCCTTGCTGCATTACCTCGTCCATGTAAGCACGATCAGCGCGAATACGGTGATATTCTGCTTGAATTGGCTCAAGCATTGCTACAACTGCCTCACCAACATCTTTCTTAAATGGGCCATACATTTCTACGCCTTGGTACTTCGCTTCAATCTCTTCGAAGCTCATGCCTGTCGCCGCAGAGTACAGACCCATTAGGTTAGCAATGCCCGCCTTGTTCTCGATATCATGACGGATACTTGGTGGCGTTTCGGTATCGGTTTGCGCTTTGTTGATCTTCTTAAGGATCGACTTAGGCTCTTCCAGCAGCGTGATAACGTTCTTACGGTTGTCATCAGATTTAGACATCTTCTTCGTTGCGTCTTGAAGGCTCATTACACGCGCATTTACTGTCGGAATGTAAGGCTCTGGAACTTGGAAGATTGGCTGCTCTGGCGAGTAAATATTGTTGAAACGCGTTGCGATATCGCGCGCTAATTCTAGATGTTGCTTCTGGTCACTGCCTACAGGTACTTGGTGTGCACCGTAAAGCAAAATGTCAGCCGCCATCAACACCGGGTAGTCAAATAGGCCGACGTTTACGTCATTCGCGTAACGTGCCGATTTGTCTTTAAACTGAGTCATACGGCTCAGCTCACCCATTTGAGTGTAGCAGTTAAGAAGCCAACCTAATTGAGCATGCTCTGGTACATGTGACTGAACAAATAGCGTGCTCTTCTTCGGGTCAACACCAACTGCCAGACAAATTGCCAGTGCGTCTAGAGTTGCTTCATGCAGCGCTTTAGGGTCCTGACGAACCGTAATCGCGTGAAGGTCTACCACACAATATTGGCAATCATAATCGTCTTGCATCTGCTGCCATTGACGTAGAGCACCCAAGTAGTTACCGATACTTAGTTCACCTGAAGGTTGAACACCACTCAATACAATGGGTTTGCTCATTAGAATGATTCCTTTGACTTCTTAATCTAATTAAATGAAAAAAACCGTGCAGTAATAGGTGCACGGTTTACTCAGTGTACTCATTAACGAGTATTTTGGAAGCTCTTTTGTAGCCGTTATGCAGAAACCGCTACAACGTCCAATAATTCTGCCAAACTGTCAGCGACGAAATCTGGATTTGATGCTGAAATAGGTTCACCGTGGTTGTAACCATATGTCAGACCAAATGAGGCACAGCCTGCATTCTTTGCTGCGAGAATATCGTTTTTCGAGTCGCCAACCATCAGCATTTCACTTGGTTGGGTTTGGTGCTTTTCCATCAACCAGTTCAATGCTACTGGGTTTGGTTTTTTCTCTGGGAATGCATCACCGCCAAGGACATCAACGAAGTATTTTGCGATGTCGTGCTTTTCCAAAACGTCAGGCACAAACTTTGAAGGTTTGTTGGTCACCAACGCCATAACAAAGCCCGCTTTGTGCAGCTCTGCTAGTGTCTCTTTTACCGTTGGGTAAAGATGACTTAGCTTGTGACCGCTTTGCTCGTAGTAATCATCAAACAATACACGCGCTTTAGCACGAAGCTCTTCACTCAGCTCCGGGTTGATGGTCAGGCTTTGGCTTAATGAGCGACCAATAAGCACGTCTGCACCGTTACCCACGTAATCACGAACTTGTTCTTCTGAAACCGATGGAAAGCCAAGCGCCTGTACTGCTTGGTCTGCCGCGACAGCTAGATCTGGCACGCTATCAAGCAAAGTACCATCTAGATCGAAGGCGATGAATTTAATGTCTTGTTGAGTCATAACTTCCCTGAGGATTTTTATTTATAAATCGGTGAAAACGACAAAGGATGGCACCCCATCCTTTGTTTTTATCAGTATGTCTAACTTTGCAGTAACTGTTTGTTTATTAACTTATTTAGCACTTACTTTGCAGCAATACGCTGACGAACTGCCTCAAACAAACAGATGCCGGATGCCACAGATACGTTCAAGCTTGAAACGCTACCAGCCATTGGGATCTTAATCAAATCGTCGCAGGTTTCACGAGTCAGACGACGCATACCGTCACCTTCTGCCCCCATTACGATAGCAAGGGGTCCAGTCAGTTTGGCTTGGTAGATGTCGTGCGTTGCTTCACCCGCAGTACCAACAAACCAGATGCCTTTCTCTTGCAATGTACGCATAGTACGAGCCAAGTTCGTTACTCGGATCAATGGTACGACTTCAGCTGCACCACAAGCGACTTTACTTACCGTCGCATTCATTGGCGCAGAACGATCTTTCGGTACGATGATCGCCGCAGCACCTGCCGCATCTGCGTTACGTAAACACGCACCAAGATTGTGTGGATCGGTCACTCCGTCTAACACTAATAGCAGTGGTGATTCGTGCTGCGCCAGGATGTCATCTATATCGTTCTCATTCAGCTGCTTCGCTGGTTTCACACGAGCGATGATGCCTTGGTGATTTGCACCGCGCGCTTTGTCATCCAAAGTTTTACGTGTCATCTGCTGAATAGAAACACCACAAACCTGAAGATCATTTAGGATTGGCATTAGGCGATCATCTTGACGACCTTTTAAAACGTACGCCTCGATAAAACGCTCTGGTTCGCGCTCCAATACCGCCTTCACTGCGTGAATGCCGTAGATAAATTCGTTACTCATTGTTTAACCTGTTGTTCTGGTCGTATTGCCTGCGCCAACCAAGTTTGAACTAAGTTGGCGCTTCAACCTACTACTGCGCTTCTTTTTTAGTGCGCTTGGTTTTCTTCGGCTTACTGTGCGGCTTCTTTTTACGTGCTTTTTTCACTTTAGGCTTCTCGTTGCCTTCGGCGTCACCACGTTTTGGGCCATTACGCTTACTCGTTGCGCCCGTTTCTTCTGGGCGTTTAGTTGGCTCTATCGCAGGAACTGCACGAGCCGCGCCACCTTCCTTCGATGAAGAGCGAGTCGCAGCGCGTTTTTTATCTTTCGCTTTGCGCTTTGCTTCCGCTGCGCGTTTCTTCGCAGTCTTACCTTCGCCGCGTAGCTTACGACTTGTTTCGACCAATTCAAAGTCAATTTGCTTATCATCGAGGTTAACAGCCAGTACTTTTACTTTTACTGCATCACCTAAGCGGTAGATGTTACCGAAACTTTCACCAATAAGTCGTTGACCAATCGGGTCAAATTGATAGTAGTCGTTCGCAAGGGTAGAAATATGTACCAAACCATCGATGTGCAAATCCGTTAAACGTACAAAGAAGCCAAAGCTAGTGACATTAGCAATAACACCGTCTAGTTCGTCACCGACGTGGTCTTGCATATATTCACACTTCAGCCAATCCGCAACATCACGTGTTGCATCATCAGCACGGCGCTCTGTCATCGAACATTGTTCGCCGTAAAAATCCATGTCGTCAAACGAGTAATGATAGCCACCTGTTGGTGTCCAGCGATCTTGATTACGACCTTCTTCTTTAGCAATCAGATACTTGATTGCACGGTGAAGTAACAAGTCAGGGTAACGACGAATTGGCGACGTAAAGTGCGCATAGCGTTTCAATGCCAACCCAAAGTGCCCCGCGTTATCTGCGTTGTATACCGCTTGCTTCATTGAGCGTAGCAGCATGGTCTGAATCAACTCTTGATCTTGACGCCCGGAGATTTGACGTGCGAGATCAGCATAGTCCGTTGGTGAAGGCTCTAAACCACCTTTTAGCTCAAGACCAAGTTCACTTAAGAAGTCACGGAAACCTTGCAGGCGTAATTCACCTGGAGATTCGTGGATACGATAAAGCGCGGGCTCTTTCGCTTTTTCTACCAGCGATGCCGAAGCAATGTTGGCTAAAATCATACATTCTTCGATGATCTTATGCGCGTCATTACGAATTACTGGCTCAATGCTTTCGATTTTACGTTCCGCATTGAAAATAAATTTGGTTTCAACGGTTTCAAATTCGATTGCACCGCGTTGATCTCGTGCTTCTTTCAGCACTTTGTACATCTTGTGCAACTCTTCTAGATGAGAAACAAGCGGCTGGTAGCGCTCACGTAGTTCTTCATCCCCTTCTAGAATCGCGCTCACTTTGCTATATGTGAGACGAGCGTGCGAGTTCATCACCGCCTCGTAATGCTTGTAACCAGACAGCTTACCTGTATCGGAAATGGTCATTTCGCACACCATACACAAGCGATCTACTTGCGGGTTAAGCGAACATAGACCGTTCGACAGTACTTCTGGCAACATTGGCACAACTTGCGACGGGAAATATACTGAGTTACCACGATTGATCGCTTCTTTGTCCAACGCAGAGTCAGGACGAACGTAGTAACTGACGTCAGCAATCGCTACCCATAAACGCCAACCACCTTCTTTGTTCTTTTCACAGTAAACGGCATCATCAAAGTCTCGTGCGTCTTCGCCGTCAATGGTCACTAGTGGCAAATCACGTAGATCCACACGACCAACTTTCGCTTCTTCTGGTACTTCTTCGCCTAAGTTTTCGATTTGTTTATCGACGGCTTCTGGCCATTCGTGAGGGATTTGGTGTGTACGAATCGCAATTTGTGTTTCCATACCTGGTGCCATGTTTTCACCAAGGACTTCAACCACTTTACCCATCATGCCGCGTGAGCGTGAGCCACGATCAGTAATTTCAATTACGACTACGTTACCCATGCGTGCACCCGCTTTGTGCTCATTTGGGATCAGGATATCTTGGCTGATACGCGAGTCATCTGGGACAACATAGGAGTATCCATATTCAAGGAAGAAACGACCAACGATTTGATCATTGCGCTCCTCTAGCACACGCACCAAACGTCCTTCACGGCGGCCGCGCTTGCTGTTGTCTGTCGGTTGCACTAAGACAAAATCACCGTGGATGATGTTCTTCATCTGATGGTGCGGTAACAGAATATCATCATCCTTGCCGACGCTGCCTTCTGGACGTACCCAACCATGGCCATCACGATGACCAATCACGTAACCTTTCACCATTTCAAGTTTTTCAGGCAATGCATAGCACTGACGGCGGGTAAACACCAGTTGGCCATCTCGCTCCATCGCACGTAGCCGACGACGCAACCCTTCGTATTGCTCTTCGCCCTCAAGCTTTAGTGCCTCAAACAAGTCGTTACGATTCATTGGAACGCCCGCTTGCTCTAGAAACTCGATGATAAACTCTCGGCTTGGAATTGGATTTTCGTAATTTTTGGATTCACGATCTGCAAAAGGATCGTTTGGAATATTGTCTGACATAGGCACGCCTATCTAGCAAGGAAGGTATATGGCTAGTATATCTGAGTCTCTCGATAAGCTACAGAATTGCTTTGAAAAAAGAATGATCGAGATCGACTCTAGGCATGCAAATGAGTTAAGGACGAGCCAGCAAGATCAAAAGTTCAGAATTGTCACTGAGCAAGGATTCAATCGTGCAGTCATCCAACTCCGCCAGAAAGGCACTTTTTGCTTTCGCCAATTTATCTTTGAGGCGGCAAGCAGGGGTAATATGGCAAAAATCCACACCACAGTTGACTAAATCTAACGGCTCTAAATCGCGCACAACACCACCGACTGTGATTTCAGACGCTGGCTTCATCAGCCGGATACCACCGTTTTTTCCGCGCACGGTATGGACATAACCCAACTGCCCTAACCGATTGATAACTTTAACCATATGGTTGCGCGACACACCAAATAAATCCGTCACTTCGGTAATGCTGGTTAACTCATCTTCCGGCAACGAAGCCAAGAAAATTAAGGTTCTCAACGCATAATCAGTGAAACTAGTTAACTGCATATTCTCTCCCAAAGTGCGACTCAATAACCCACTGGTGATGCTAAAACCCCAAACTTGAGCTATCGATAAAAGTGTAAATCTTTTCTTGATCGAAAGATACATTTGAGATACAACTTTAAACATGCATTATAAATACAACTTAAAGTAGGAAGCCCTTATGCTCAGCAATCAAACTATCGAGATCGTCAAAGCGACCGCACCACTCATCGCCGAAACAGGACCAAAACTGACCGCGCACTTTTACGAGCGTATGTTTACTCATAACCCTGAGTTGAAAGATATTTTTAACATGAGTAACCAGCGTAACGGCGATCAGCGTGAAGCATTATTCAACGCTATCTGTGCCTATGCTGCCAATATTGAAAATTTGCCAGCTCTGCTTGGCGCAGTAGAGAAAATTGCGCATAAGCACACGAGCTTTTTGATCACAGAAGATCAGTACCAAATCGTTGGTAAGCATTTACTTGCGACAATCGATGAGCTTTTTAATCCAGGTCAAGAAGTGTTGGATGCTTGGGCTGAGGCTTACGGCGTACTTGCGAATGTATTTATTCAGCGCGAAGAACAAATTTACCAACAAAATGAAGCTTTGGAAGGCGGCTGGCGCGGTCTACGCGAATTTGAATTAGTCGATAAAAAGATTGAGAGCGAACACATTTGCAGCTTTGTGTTCAAGCCAACCGATGGCCAAAAAGTGGCGCCGTATAAACCGGGACAATACCTTGGCATCTACATCAACAGTGACCAGTTAGAAAACCAAGAAATTCGCCAATATAGCCTGTCTTCTGCGGTCCAAGAGAACACCTACCGTATCTCAGTAAAACGTGAAGAAGGCGGAAAAGTGTCGAACTACCTGCACGATAGCCTGAACATTGGCGAAAAAGTGCAGCTTGCGGCCCCTGCCGGTGATTTCTTTATGGATGCCGAACCACAAACACCCGTTGTTCTAATTTCTGCTGGTGTGGGACTTACTCCAACGCTGTCAATGCTAGAAAGTCTCTCAGCACATCAAGCACCTGTAACTTGGGTTCATGCAACAGAAAATGGCCAACAGCATGCTTTCAAGCAACACGTAAACCAACTCGTTGCAGAAAAAGAAAATATGAACGCGCTCGTTTGGTATAACCAACCAACGGCAGAAGACAAGCTAGGCGAAGACTTCCACTTCACGGGCTTTGTCAATCTGTATGAAATTGAAGCTGCATTAAAGCAAGATAACGTGCAGGTATACTTCTGTGGTCCTGTAGGATTTATGCAGCACGTAGCGAAACAGCTATTAGAACTTGGCGTACCAGAAGAGCAATTCCATTACGAATGCTTCGGTCCACACAAAGTGGTTTAAGCGCTACCAACTATCGGGAAAACAACAAAGCCCACGTGACGTGGGCTTTGTTGTATGAAGTTGTTTGCAATATTGAAGCGTTACCAAAAGGTGTCTCGCCGTTTAGCTCGAGCAATAACGTTTTGTGGCATGCGCTGTTCAAGGCCGTTTCTCAATACAGTTATGCGCTTATGCTGCCGCTTATCTGCTGTGACAGAGTTATATAACCAACGATACGCATCTTCGTAATCGAGTGGACTGCCATAATCACGTAAAAGCAACTCGGCCAGATGAATACGCGCGTTTAGGTTTCCCATTGACGCAGCTTCTCGCAAATATGGAATTGCACGTTCTTTATCTTGCTGTACTAAAGTGCCACGCGAATAGTATCGGCCAATCTGCTCTAGTGCAGCTGGTAACCCCTGATGCGCTGCATTTTCGATGTAGTAAAGACCCAGTTCGACATCTTGCTCGACACACACCCCCCAAGCCAACATATCTCCGTACAGAAATTCATAAGCGGGTAAGTTAATTCGAGTCGCACGAGCTACGATATCCTCCACCAGCTGGCAGTTATCAGCGCGCACACGTTGTAAGTGCTTATTTTGCTCAATAAGCTTTATCAGCTCTGCTTCGGTATAGATCGGAACTGGTGCCCCCACATCAGCAACATTGGCTTTCACTGTGGTAGCAACCAAGGTCAACAACAGTGAAGCAGCCACTGTTCGTAACTTCATAAACGTACCCTTAAGGTATCTAAGAAACCAAAGATCGGTGAAGGATCTCCTCTGCTTGATAACCTTATCGGCAAAAAACAGCTAAGCTTTAGACAATTTTTGCCTCTGATTTAGGCTCAGCGGCAAAAGCTTGCCATATGAGAGTCACGCTGTTTTTGTTCAGATACAAAAAAGCCGACCAGAAGGTCGGCTTTTGCAATCTTTAACGGCTATCAATTAAGCTTCGAATGGGTGAACTTTGATGATAGTTTCGTTACGGTCAGGACCTGTAGAGATGATGTCTACTGGAACGCCAGTTAGCTCTTCAATACGCTTGATGTAGTCAAGAGCGGCTTGTGGTAGAGCATCTAGTGACTTAGCACCAAATGTGTTCTCAGACCAACCAGGCATTGTTTCGTAGATTGGCGTTGCTTTTTCGAATGCTTCAGCAGCCATCGGAGAAACTTCTAGCACAGAGCCATCTTCCATCTTGTAACCAGTACAGATTTTTAGCTCTTCTAGACCATCTAGTACGTCTAGTTTAGTTAGACAGAAACCAGATACAGAGTTGATTTGGATTGCACGACGCATAGCAACAGCATCGAACCAACCTGTACGACGTAGACGACCAGTTGTCGCACCGAACTCGTGGCCAACTTCACCTAAGTGCTTACCAATTGGATCTTGCTTATCTAAACCGTCGTATAGTTCAGTCGGGAATGGACCAGCACCAACGCGAGTACAGTACGCTTTTGCGATACCCAAGATGTAACCGATGTGACGAGGACCAAAACCAGAACCTGCAGCAACACCACCAGCAGTCGTGTTAGAAGACGTTACGTACGGGTAAGTACCGTGGTCGATATCAAGTAGTGTACCTTGTGCACCTTCGAACATGATCTTGTCGCCGCGCTTACGTGCTGCGTCTAGTTCGTCAGTTACGTCGATAACCATTGACGTTAGTAGTTCAGCGTAGCCTTTAGCTTGCTCAAGTACTTCTTCGTAGCTTACTGGCTCCGCTTTGTAGAAGTTAACTAGTTGGAAGTTATGGAACTCCATGACTTCTTTTAGCTTCTCTGCGAAAGTCGCCATATCGAATAGGTCGCCAACGCGTAGACCGCGACGAGCAACTTTATCTTCGTATGCTGGACCGATACCACGACCAGTAGTACCGATAGCTTTTTTACCGCGAGCGATTTCGCGAGCTTGGTCCATTGCAACGTGGTAAGGAAGAATTAGCGGACATGCTTCAGAAATGAAAAGACGCTCGCGTACTGGAATACCGCGCTCTTCAAGAGGCTTCATTTCTTTAAGTAGAGCTTCAGGTGATAGTACAACACCGTTACCGATAACACATTTTACGTTATCGCGAAGGATACCTGATGGAATTAAGTGAAGAACGGTTTTTTCACCGTCAATTACGAGAGTGTGACCTGCGTTGTGACCGCCTTGGTAGCGTACCACGTATTTTGCATCTTCAGTTAAAAGGTCTACGATTTTACCTTTACCTTCGTCACCCCATTGGGTGCCTAGAACGACTACGTTATTTCCCATCTTTCCAAGTCTGATTGCTAGTTAAAAATGGATTCTAGCACCGAATCACGCTTCTTGCAGTCATTTTTTGTTCACAGAGTTGCTACCAGAATGTCATCTTGCCGCTTTGTTCATTTTGAAATCAGCATATCACTGATAGTATTTAGCTTTCTCTATTCGACTGGAAAGCGCTATGTCTGAATCCATATGGTTGGCGATTGGGCTCGTCTTGATCGTGGAAGGCATTGGGCCACTGATTGCTCCTAACGGTTGGCGGAATATGGTGGCTCAATTAAGTGAACAACCCAACAATCAGCTACGACGCATCGGTGGCTGCCTAGTAGTTGCTGGAGCCGTCATCGCCATCATGATGAGCTAGCACTTAGCATCAGATACAAAAAAGGCTCCCTAAGGAGCCTTTTATTTCAATGAGACGCGGAGATTATTTCTCCATGCTGCCCTTCGACTGGTTCATGTATTGGAAGAACTCACTCTTCGGATCAAGCACCAGAATATCGCTCTTAGAGCTGAAGGACTTCTCATACGCACGTAGCGAACGTAGGAAGCTAAAGAACTCAGGGTCTTTGTTGTATGCTTCAGCATAAATCTTCGCAGCTTCAGCATCCGCCTCACCTCGTGTCACACGCGCAGTTTTATCAGCTTCAGCTAGAATAGTTGCTACTTCTAGTTCTGCTTGAGCACGAATAACTTCCGCTTTTTCACGACCTTGAGAACGGTGCTTACGAGCAACGGACTCACGCTCCGCACGCATACGACGGTAGATAGACTCACTGATTTCATCAGGCAGGTTGATTTTCTTCATTCGGAAATCAACGACACGAACACCCAAGTCTTTCATTGCGCTTTCACGCGTGTCTTTCAATACTTCAGACATGATTAGGTCGCGTTCACCATCAATCTCAAGCGCCTCACGAGCCGCTTCAGTTGCGACAACATCGGCACTTGCGTCTTCTGGTAGCACATCATCGTTACGTGGACCAGATACGATCTGTTTGATTTCACGAGCACCGATTTCAGAACGAAGCACGTCCGTCACTTTACGCTCAAGTAGTGCCTCTGCCGTTAGCGAGTTACCACCGCCTGTCGCGAGGTAGTAGCGACCAAAATCTTCAATACGCCACTTCACGTAGGTATCAATGATAACGTCTTTTTTCTCAGACGTTACGAAACGGTCTGCACGACCATCCATTGTTTGGATACGTGCATCAAGTTGTTTCACACGGTCAAACAAAGGCATCTTGAAATGCAGACCAGGCTCGTAAATTCGAGTGATGTCGTTATTGTCTTTCAAGACACGACCAAATCGAACCACGATACCGCGCTCACCTTCAGGAATCACAAACAAAGACATCAACATTAATGCCAGTGCGATTACCAGTACAGGGATCATTAACTTACGCATTCTTAGTATCTCCCTTGACGTGAACCTGTTGAACGAGACTGCGAGTTCGAAGTGTCTTCTTGTGTACGATCAGACTCAAGTTGAATTTGATCATAGGTTGAAGATGACTTCGATTTACGTTTGGTATCTGCTTTGCCCTCTTGTCCCGCCAACTTATCGATTGGAAGGTAAAGAAGATTGCCGCTTGATTCCGAGTCAATCAACACTTTCGAAGTGCTTGAGTACACCTCTTCCATTGCGTCAATGTACAGACGATCACGCGTTACACCAGGCGCTGCTTGGTATTCTGGTAGTAGTTTTTCGAACTGTGCTACCTGACCAAGAGCCTCGTTAGTGACACGCTCATTGTAACCTTGTGCTTCTTTCTTCAAACGCTCTGCACGACCCGTTGCCTTAGGCAAGATTTCGTTCTTGTATGCTTCAGCTTCACGAATGAAACGCTCTTCATCCTCACGTGCTGCGATTGCATCATCAAACGCATCTTTCACTTGCTCTGGTGGACGAGCAGACTGGAAGTTCACATCAACAAGTACCAGACCCATATCATAGCTATCAATGATTTGGTTAAGTGTTTCTTGCGTAGTTTGACGAATTTGCTGACGACCACTGGTTAGAATGCTATCCATCAATGAGTCACCAATTACTGCACGTAGTGCAGAATCCGTTGCTTGACGCAAGCTGTCGTCTGCATTGGTTACACGGTACAAGTATTTGTATGGGTCAGTCACTCGGTACTGAACATCCATCGCAACTGTTACAACGTTTTCATCTTTAGTCAGCATTAGACCAGATGCACGTAGTGAACGAATCGCTTGTACGTTTACCGCTTCGTACTCATCAATAAAGCGAGGACGCCAGTTAAGACCTGGGTCTACGATACGATCGTATTTACCTAAACGCAGTACAACACCACGCTCTGCTTCACCGATGGTGTAAAAACCAGCGAAGAACCAAACTGCAACAGCAATCAGAGCAATCACGCCAAAGCCAATTGCACTACCACCACCGCCGCCGATTGGAGAACCACCGCCGCCTTTTTTACCAAACTTGCCGCCCAGCTTTTGACTCAGTTTGTTGAACACTTCATCTAAATCTGGCGGACCTTGATCTCGGCCACCAGGACGCTGGCCACCACGATTATTATTACCCCAAGGGTCATTATCGCGGCCATTGTTGCCGTTGTTATTTCCAGGCTCATTCCACGCCATTAGAAAGCTCCATCATTTGATATGACGTTATACTGTAGCAGTCCTTTAAGTGACTATAAAGCCAGTCAAAACTGCCCCTTCTCTTTTTTCAAGTCTAGACCAATCTACTTGCTGCATTCGAATATCGATCAACAAGTTACCATCCTGGTCATATTCCTCACGTTGAATACACTTCATTTGGAAGAAGGTACTACGGAATCGTCCTTGATACTGTGGAGGAATTCGCAACTGATGCTCGACCATTTGTGACGCCAGACGTTCCGTCAGAGCCTCAAACAGGACATCAATGCCCAACCCATCCATTGCTGAAACCCAAACTGCGCGAGGTACGCCTTCCTCGTCTCGTTCTATACGTGGTTTCTGCGAATCTAGATTGTCGATTTTGTTCATGACAACCAGAGTCGGCACTTCATGCGCGTCGATCTCTTCTAGTACTTCATGAACAGCTTGAATATTCTCACGAAAACGCTCATCACTGGCATCAACAACATGTAACAAAATGTCAGCTTCTTGCGTTTCCTGCAAGGTTGCCTTGAAGGCCGCAACCAAGTCGTGTGGCAAATGTCGAATAAAACCAACCGTGTCTGCCAAGATGGCAGGACCAACATCTGCTAACTCTATCTTACGTAAAGTCGGGTCCAAAGTAGCAAATAATTGATCAGCCGCGTACACGCCAGCTTCTGTAATACGGTTGAAGAGTGTCGACTTACCCGCGTTGGTGTAACCCACAAGTGAAACCGTTGGGATTTCAGCTCGATTTCGGGCGCGGCGCCCTTGTTCACGCTGCTTCGCTACTTTGTCTAAGCGTCGCAGGATGGCTTTGATTCTGTCACGCAATAAGCGACGGTCGGTTTCCAGCTGGGTTTCACCCGGGCCACGTAAACCGATACCACCTTTCTGCCTTTCAAGGTGCGTCCAACCACGAATCAAACGAGTAGAGATATGACGAAGTTGAGCCAGCTCTACCTGTAGCTTACCTTCGTGTGTTCGAGCTCGTTGAGCAAAGATATCGAGAATAAGACCAGTGCGGTCGAGAACTCGACATTGGCACAGTGCTTCGAGGTTACGTTCTTGGGCAGGAGAGAGGGCGTGATTAAAAATCACAATTTCGGCACCCGTTGATTGTACCGCTGTAGCAATCTCTTGGGCCTTACCCTCTCCGACATAGTATTTCGGGTGTGGGGATTGACGACTACCAGTTACCACTTGTAGCGCCTCTACCCCAGCAGAAGAAACCAGCATTTCGAACTCAGCCAGATCTTCCCATTCACCTTCTTGCGTGAAGTTGATATGAACAAGTACGGCTCGCTCACCGGATTCATAACGGTCAAACAAGCAATCAACTCCTTATTTTAAAAATACTCGATGAAGAATTAATCTTCTGATTTCTCTTGTGGACGCTCACCTTGTGGACGTTCACCGCTGTGATGGCTCACTGGACGAGCCGGCACAACTGTTGAGATCGCGTGCTTGTACACCATTTGGTTAACAGTATTCTTCAGCAGGATCACAAATTGATCGAATGATTCGATCTGACCTTGTAGTTTAATACCATTCACAAGGTAGATAGATACCGGGATACGCTCACGACGTAGCGCGTTTAGAAATGGGTCTTGTAGAGATTGCCCCTTAGCCATTTTTATTTTCCTTATTTAATTTGTAGTTGTAATTATTTAGCTAGTGGTGCAATGCAAAAGATACGGCTTTTGCATCTGAGCTAAACGAATCAAAAATGCACTCTAAGTAATTAGCAGCATAGTATAAAAACCGCCAACAACAGATCCTTTGAGAGTGCGTTCACGCAAAAACGATCACATTATACACAGCTATGTCAATCAGATGCTATTGCTTCCGACATCGTTTCTAATGCCTGTTCAATGTTCTCGCTATCCAACCAAGTTAAATCATCCCAGCTGCGTAACCAGGTGATTTGACGCTTGGCCAATTGACGAGTCGCGCATACGCCACGAAATACCGCTTCGTCACGTGTACACTCCCCATCTAAATACTCCCACATCTGTCGGTAACCGACGCATCGTATGGAAGGAAGATCGGGGTGAAGATCTTTTCGCGAATGTAACGCTTTCATTTCTTCTTCAAAGCCCGCTTCCATCATCTTCTCGAAACGGAGTTCAATCCGACGGTGAAGTTCTGCCCTATCCTTGGGAGCTATTGCAAACTGCTTGACTCGGTATGGTAGGCTTTCACCTTTCGTTTGAGTCAATTCAGTCAAAGTTTTACCTGAAATGCGAAAAACTTCCAATGCCCGAGATAAACGTTGGGGATCATTGGGATGGATTCTCGCGGCTGACACAGGATCAACCTCTTTGAGTTCATCGTGCAACACTGACCAACCTTTAGTCAATGCCTCTTGTTCAATTTGCTGACGAATTTCAGGATTTGCAGCAGGAAGTGGTGATAAACCTTCAAGTAACGCCTTGTAATACAGCATTGTTCCACCCACAAGAAGTGGAATTTTTCCTTCTGCAACAATATCATCCATCGCTTTCAATGCATCTCGACGAAAGTCGGCGACAGAGTAAGATTCACTTGGATCCAAAATATCTATCAAGCGATGAGGCGCCAAACTTAACTCTTTTTCATCCGGTTTCGCCGTACCGATATCCATCCCTTTGTAGATCAAAGCAGAATCAACACTGATGATCTCAATCGGAAATTTTTGACGAAGACTAATCGCCAGCTCAGTTTTGCCTGATGCAGTTGGCCCCATTAAAAATAGCGCCAAAGGTAGTTTATCTGTCATGGTTTTAATTTGGCTATCGTGGCAGAGAAATCAACAGCGGATACGAATTTTGTATCTTCTAATGGCAATTGACCATGTCTTAGCTGTTCAAGTTCCGCAATAATTTGAATGGCTTCAGAAAAAGTATAGTGACTCTTCACTGTCGTGACCTGTAATGCGAGCCAATCTATCAACTCAGACAGCATCTGAGCCGCTGCTATACCTTCGTTCACACAAGATTGCGCGTAAGATAACAGATCTGGTACTAAATTTTGTAAGTTTTGTTGACGCAGCGGAGCTGGAACGCCCATCACCATTAAGGCGTGCTCGTTTCTCGCTTTCAATTGAATACCAAGCAATGCCAAATCTTGTTGATAATCTTGGGCCAGTCTCACTAATTCGGCCTCTAACTTAATAGATAGAGGAACAAGCAGAGGTTGTGCCTTAAGTGCACCATCGCTTGGAGTGAGCTGGCCTTTTACACGATAAAATTCTGCTCTAGGTAACGAGACTAACGCCGCCCCACTGTCACTGTCCATCAAAACAAATTGTTCATCGACCACCATCAGCGCTTTGCCTAATGCAGTAATCGATGGCATTGATGTGTGCGAAGTTATCGTTTGGGGCGCTATTGGAGTGACTGCCTGAGCCTCAAACTCTGGCGTTTTCAACAGCTCGTGATAAGCGCGTACTTCTTGTTTAGTTGGCGCTGGTTCTACGTGGCGCTCTTTACTGTGACTTGGCTTTGGTGCAGGTTTGGATTCCACCCAATCATTACGTTTGAATGACTCCACTACGCGCGCCTCTCGCACGGAGGTTTCACTAGGACCGCTATTACGAGGCTTCACTTCATAATCACTGCGTCCAGGATAAGCCGGTGTACTCTCTATCGCTTGATAAACCCGCTCTGGTACTGGTGAAGATGCTGGCTCTTGTACTTTTTCAGGCTCTGGCGAATGCTCAATCTCTTCGGACTCAGTCGGTTCCACGCGATGAAATGCCGATTCATTCACCTGTGGTTTATCAATCACGGCGCTTTGCGCAAGTGCATCCGTCAAAGCTTGATAAATGAAATCATGCACCAAACGAGCTTGGTGGAAACGCACTTCATGCTTAGCAGGGTGAACATTCACATCTACTTGGTGCGGATCTAGCTCAATAAAGAGCACATACGCAGCAAACTGATCTGGCTTTAAGCTCATTTCATAGCTTTGACGAATCGCGTGATTGATTAATTTGTCACGCATCATTCGGCCATTCACATAGCAATATTGTAAATCGCTTTGCTGCCTTGCTCCCTCTGGCGTGGTAATCCACCCATGTAGCTTAAACCCTTGATGCTCAAGCTCGATTCTGAGCATATGCCGCACAAACGCATTACCGCAGACAGCAGCAATACGCCTTTCGGTTTGAAGCTGATTTTTCGCCGCGCGATATTGACGGATGATCTTGCCGTTATGACGCACATTGATGGTGACATCAAAGCGACTTAACGCAATACGTTTCAATAACTCATCAATATGAGCAAATTCGGTTTTCTCCGTACGAAGAAACTTGCGACGCGCTGGAGTATTAAAAAATAAGTCCAACACCTCAACAGTTGTGCCAATCGGGTGCGCTGCTGGCTTAAGCTTCACCTGCATATCACGCCCTTCGGAGTAGGCACTCCAGGCTTCTTCTTGTGCCGCAGGACGCGACGTGAGCGTCAAACGCGAGACTGAGCTAATACTGGCTAACGCTTCACCGCGAAAACCTAGACTCATAATGGCTTCGAGATCATCTAAGGTATGTATCTTAGATGTCGCATGACGACTGAGCGCTAAGCCGAGTTCATCTTTCGCGATACCTTTTCCGTTATCACGAACACGAATCAGCTTTGCGCCTCCTTTCTCGATATCGATATCGATTCGAGTTGCGCCAGAATCAAGACTATTTTCAACCAGCTCTTTAATCACAGAAGCAGGTCTTTCGACCACTTCCCCTGCGGCGATTTGGTTTGCAAGCCTAGCTGGCAAAATTTTAATCGTCATAATGAGTTAGAAGCTCACCTACTTGTTTGGAATGATCAGGACTTGCCCAACCGCTAGCTGATCAGAGCGTAAGTTATTCGCTTTACGAATGCTCGATACGCTAACACCGTATTTGGACGCTATTTTGCCAAGGAACTCACCCCGAGAAACCTTGTGCTTACGAATTGGTTTATCTTTTACCGCGACCGTTATCTTCAACTTTTGCCCTACCCACAAGGTATCTGACTTCAAGTTATTCTCTCGGCGGATATCTGAAACCTTCACTTTATAGTGATTCGCAATCTTACCTAAGAACTCACCAGACTTAACCTTGTGCGTAATGGTTTCTGTCTCAACAGTAATCGGTTTACTTGGCACTTTAATCGTACCAGCAGAAGGAATGTTGAGCTTCTGACCAATTGCCAAGCCTGTCGACTTCAAGTTGTTTGCCGACATCAGCGCTTTAGAGCTAAGCCCATATTTGTTCGCGATCACCGATAATGACTCGCCACGCTTTACAATATGTACCATTGGCTTCGCTGAAGGCGAGAACACCGTACCCTCTGGTGGGTTATCTTTTAAGTACTTGACGACCGCCTTAGTGATAGCCTGAGCTAACTTATCTTGGTGCGCTCGTTGAAACAGTAAACGCTCTTCTGTTGGGTTAGAAATAAAGCCCGTTTCCACTAGCACAGACGGAATCTGTGGAGAGCGTAAAACCGCAAGGCTGGTGTTGATCGGTTTGGTGTTATGCAGGTGCGCAACACGTCCCATCTCACCTAGGATTTCTGTTGCCAGCTTATAGCCTTCTTTTTGTGAATGACTAAACTGCAAGTCCAACAAAGTTTGGTTCACGTTACGATCTTTTGTCTTCGTGAAGAACGCATTACCCGAGCCGCCCAATAACTCAGACTGCTTCTCATGGTTCTCGACCCAACGAGCAATTTCGGTATTTGCACGACGAGTATTTAGTACGAAGACCGATCCACCGCGAGGCTTCGGTGAAGTAAACGCATCTGCGTGAATGGAGATCAGCAAGTGCGCATCATTTTCACGAGCAATCGCGACACGACGGTTTAAGTTTACAAAATAATCTCCCGTACGAGTCATGCGCGTTTTAATACCAGGAGTCGCATCGAGCTGAGCAGCAATTTTTCTTGAGATACTCAATACCGCATCTTTCTCGTACTTACGACGTGAAGGGCCAATAGAGCCAGGGTCTTCCCCACCGTGACCAGGGTCGATAACAATTAACACTTCTTGAGCTCGTTGAACTGAGCTCATGTCTTTGCTGGCCGCCGCTGGCTTACTCGGTTTAGAGGTCGATGCCTTCTTACCGTGCGGTAAATCAATCACCAAGCGGTGACCATACTGCCCACCTGGTGTTGGGCTTAATTTAAATAACTCCGCTTGAACGCTCTTTTTTAGTTCAAACACCAAACGATAAGTGCCCTTCTCTGGAGGCGAGCTTTTTCGTACCAGTTTTAAAACAGGGCTATCCGTAACAGTAACAGGTAGTTTGGCCTGCATCGTCGTGCTTTTTAAATCCACGACAAGGCGATCCGGCCCTGATAAAGAGAAATAGGAATAGTCAGCTTCCGAGCCTAAATCGATGACAACACGCGTTTCATCAGGTGAAGGCCAAACTCGAAAACTCTTAACGACGTTAGCAAATGCTAAATTGGGGATGAGAAGGAGAAAAGTGGCGACAAACGTCGCCACTACTCTAAAATTTGAAAAACTCAACATAGCTCCAATCGACTGAGTAACTGCACACCATAATCATTATTAGCTGTTAGTTCGGCTACACGTTGCTCACCTTGGTAGCGAATGTTTACATCAAGATCCGGTTGTGGCAGTAAGCCATGCCCTTTTTCAGGCCATTCAACCAAGCAAATCGCATCGTCTGTGAAATAGTCTCGAATACCCATAAACTCAAGCTCTTCAGGATCCGCAAGACGATAAAGGTCGAAGTGATATACTTGCCACTGATCCAACTGGTACGGTTCGACTAGAGTATAAGTTGGACTTTTCACGTTACCTTGATGACCAAGAGCACGGACAAAACCACGACTAAAGGTTGTTTTACCTGCACCCAAATCACCATGCAGATAAATTGTGGTTTGCTGGGAACAAAGCTGAGCCAAAGCGGTGCCTAGTGCAACCGTTTCATGCTCATCTTTTAAATTGAATTGTTTCGTGCTCATTGATGCTTCTCTAACTAATGATCGTTGACTATATAAAAATCAAAAGAACAGGAATAGTAAACCGTGTTGGTTTTGAGAGACAAGCTTTCAAATGTCATATGTGCGAAAAAAGTATCCAATAAACGGTATCTTAATCATCTTAGTATCGACCTAGATTTAGAATATATGCAAATGACTTCAATAAGCAGTATTCACAACATCAAAAACGTACCTAACTGGGTAGCACCAAAGCCAGAGATCCGTTAAGATCCGCCCCCCTTTATTCCGGTGGTTAACATGAACTACGAACAACTCGCACAACAAATCAAAGTTTGGGGAAAAGAACTCGGCTTCCAAAAAGTTGGGATCTGCGACGTTGATCTGAGTGAACATGAAGCAGCACTACAAAAATGGCTTGATGCAGGCTATCACGGCTCAATGGATTGGATGGCTCGTCACGGTATGATGCGTGCTAGACCCCATGAGCTACTCCCGGGAACCGTTCGTGTTATCAGCGTCCGGATGGACTATCTGCCACCAGAGGCTCAATTCGCTTCGAACCTCGCGAATAAAAGTCATGCCTATATTAGCCGCTACGCACTAGGGCGCGATTATCACAAGCTCGTCAGAAAGCAGCTAAATAAGCTCGGCAAACTTATTGAACAAGAGGTTGGTCAATATGGTTACCGACCTTTCGTTGATTCCGCACCAATATTAGAGCGACCTCTCGCCCAAAAAGCGGGCTTAGGTTGGACCGGGAAACATTCCCTGATTTTAGATCAAGACTGTGGATCGTGGTTCTTTTTAGGTGAACTACTTATCGACTTACCACTACCCGTAGATGAGCCAAGCGTTGATCAGTGCGGTAAATGCAAAGCATGCATTACATCATGCCCAACACAAGCCATCGTTGAAGACAAAGTTGTCGATGCCAGGCGTTGTATCTCTTATCTCACCATCGAGTTCGGTGGCGTGATTCCTGAAGAGTTTCGAAAGCCAATGGGTAACCGCATTTATGGTTGTGACGACTGTCAATTGGTTTGCCCATGGAACCGCTACGCCGACATAACGGAGCAAGATGATTTCCACCGTCGTGACAGTTTCAAAAACCCTGACCTCGTCGACATGTTTAACTGGGATGAAGCGACTTTTCTAAAAAATATGGAAGGCTCCGCTATCCGTCGTATTGGTCATATACAGTGGCTACGTAACATCGCTGTCGCACTTGGTAATGCAGAATATAGTCAGCGAATCATAGATGCGCTGGAAAGTCGGCAAGGTGAAAATAAATTACTTGATGAGCACATTAAATGGGCTTTGACAGAGCAACTGAATCAACTCCCCACTGAGAGTAATTCATCTATAGAGACAAAAAAGCAACGCTTAATAAGGATAGTCGAGAAGGGACTGCCGAGAGACGCATAGAGCGTAGTCTATATGCAAGAGATTGAAAGTACTTTTGCATGTTCAATTCATGACCTTGTTCTCAATTTTGTAATGTGGAAAAAAATTTGAGATTCAAGAAAAACAAGCTAGCAGAAAAAAGTTAAACACAGCTCGGAGAAATGACTAGGATCAAAAAAATACCAGTTAATGATCGTATTTTAACGTACTCGATCCGACAAAAAACTTATTTTTTCTTTATATAACAAAGATTTAATTGGTATTTCTTTGTTGTTTCAACTTCATTTTAGAGAAAAGATCTTTCTTCCCCATCATAAAAAGTCAAGCTAAAAACACTTTATCAACCAACTTATCCACAGAACGACGTATGTGGATAACTCTGTTAATTAAAGTAGATAAAACACGCGAAGCCTCATCATACTTGTACGTCAGCCGATTCATATCGTGTTTTAAACACAAACGAAATCGTCCGACATCATATGATGCGGATAAAAGTTTAGCTTTTGGGGATTCATGCTTCGCAGCATTATGAAAAGAGCGATGTGATTGGTTGCGAGAAGCAGGCGTTGAATCAAGCGGCGCATCCGTAGACGACTTAACAATTGTATACTAAATAAGTACTCAATCTATCGTCTTGTATTTGGTTGCGGGGGCCGGATTTGAACCGACGACCTTCGGGTTATGAGCCCGACGAGCTACCAAGCTGCTCCACCCCGC
>NZ_JAWOUN010000026.1:0-45581 GCF_033339395.1 Vibrio sp. 397
GCTCGACTTGCATGTGTTAGGCCTGCCGCCAGCGTTCAATCTGAGCCATGATCAAACTCTTCAATTTAAGATTTTGTTCGGCTCAATGAATACTGAACATTCCTTTCGCTAATAAATAGCAGAAGTAATGTTTGAATTGACTGTGCTGAATCTTTCGATTCAATGGTCACTTCGTATCATTGAAACCTAATTTGAAGCCTAAGCTTCTAATTGGATTATCATCAACGAGTGCCCACACAGATTGATAGGTCTATATTTTTAAAGAGCACACTTCGAAGTTCTCTTCAAAGTGGACGGCTATTTTAGCTAGATAACTTATCGTGTCAAACACTTTTTTAAGTTATTTATCTGCGAGTTAATTTTAACTCACTAACCGTAGTTGTTTAGGTTCCGCTTCACTTGCTTTCCCGTGACAACGGAGGCGCATTATAGGGAGTTCATTAAAGAACACAAGTGCATTTTTTAAAAAAACTCACCTTTTTAGTTTATTCGTATAGAAAACAGACAAAAGACTCTAAAAAACTATAGAAAAGGGGCCAAACGGCCCCTTTAGTGTGATTTTTATCTCAATTTTACTGTATCCATACAATTATTGATGAGCACAAATTTGGTCATTAGTAACAATTAGCTGCACTGTCTTGTCTGGAACGATTTCACCAGAAAGAATTGATTTGGCTAACGGGTTCTCGACATTCTGCTGAATTGCACGTTTTAAAGGACGCGCACCATACACAGGATCGAAACCAACTTGAGCGATCAAGTCGAGTGCTTTGTCGGAAACTTCTAGTTGATAGCCTTTCTCCTCTAGTCGTTTCGCCAAACGTTCCAATTGAATAGAAGCAATGGACTTAATGTGCTCTTGACCAAGTGGATGGAACACCACGATTTCGTCAACACGGTTCAAGAACTCTGGGCGGAAGTGTTTGCTAACCACATCCATCACTTCACTCTTGATACCTTGATAGTCTAATGTTGCGAAATTCTCTTGGATACGAGATGAACCCAAGTTAGATGTCATGATCACAACCGTATTACGGAAGTCAACAGTACGACCTTGACCATCCGTTAAACGCCCATCATCGAGAACTTGCAGCAGAATGTTAAATACATCCGGATGCGCTTTCTCTACTTCGTCTAACAAAATTACCGAATACGGCTTGCGACGAACCGCTTCAGTTAAGTAACCACCCTCTTCATATCCGACATAGCCTGGAGGCGCACCCACCAATCTTGCCACTGAGTGTTTCTCCATGAACTCAGACATATCGATACGGACCATCGCATCTTCACTGTCGAACATAAAGCTCGCAAGTGTCTTACAAAGCTCTGTTTTACCCACACCAGTTGGACCTAAGAATAAGAAGGAGCCAATTGGTCGGTTTGGATCAGAAAGCCCAGCTCGACTACGACGAATGGCATTCGATACAACAGAGACCGCTTCGCTTTGCCCTACCACACGATTATGCAGCACGTCTTCCATACGAAGTAGTTTCTCTTTTTCCGCTTCTAGCATCTTGGATACCGGAATGCCGGTTTGCTTAGAAAGTACTTCTGCAATCTCGTTGTCGGTTACTTTATTACGCAATAGCGCCATTTCCTGCATTTCAGCTTGGGTTGCAAGATCTAACTGCTTCTCAAGTTCAGGAATACGACCATATTGAAGCTCCGACATACGGTTTAGATCGCCAGCACGGCGAGCAAACTCCATGTCCATACGAGCTTGTTCAAGCTCAGACTTAATATGTTGAGTGCCAGAAAGAGCTGCTTTTTCTGTATTCCAAACCTCTTCTAGTTCAGCGTACTCACGTTCTTTTTCATTGAGTTCTTCATTAAGCGCTTTCAAACGCTTTTCACTCGCTTCATCGTGCTCGTTACTTAGTGCTTGTTGCTCAATTTTGAGTTGGATGATTTTACGCTCAAGCTTATCCAAGGACTCTGGCTTAGAGTCAATTTGTAAACGAATGCTTGAAGCCGCTTCGTCAATCAAGTCAATCGCTTTATCCGGCAACTGACGGTCGGAGACATAGCGATGTGACAAACTCGCCGCAGCAACAATCGCTGGGTCGGTAATTTCGACGTGATGATGAAGCTCATAACGCTCCTTCAAGCCACGTAAAATCGCCACGGTATCCTCAACGGTCGGCTCATCCACCAGCACTTTTTGGAAACGACGTTCTAATGCTGCATCTTTTTCGATGTACTGACGATATTCATCCAATGTTGTTGCGCCAACACAGTGCAGCTCACCACGAGCTAATGCCGGTTTTAGCATGTTGCCCGCATCCATTGAGCCTTCACCTTTACCAGCACCGACCATAGTGTGTAGTTCATCAATGAAGAGGATGACGTTGCCTTCTTCTTTAGCAAGTTCATTCAATACTGATTTTAAACGCTCTTCAAATTCCCCACGGTATTTCGCGCCAGCAACCAGTGCGCCCATATCCAGTGATAGCACACGGCGACCACGCAGACCTTCAGGTACTTCATTGTTAACTATGCGCTGCGCTAAGCCTTCAACAATTGCTGTCTTACCTACGCCTGGTTCACCGATAATCACAGGGTTGTTTTTAGTACGACGCTGCAATACCTGGATAGTACGACGGATTTCATCATCACGGCCGATAACCGGATCCAATTTACCTTGCTCTGCACGTTCGGTAAGGTCTATGGTGAACTTTTCCAATGCTTGACGAAGCTCTTCTGCATTCGGATCATTGACCTTTTGACCACCTCTGATCTTTTCGATTGCCTGGCTGACTTTTTGCTCTGTTAAGCCGATCTCTTTGAGCAATTGCCCCAATGGTCCGCGATCTTCTAAAGCGGCAAGCAGGAAGACTTCAGACGAGATATAGGAGTCTTGACGCTTTTGCGCCACTTTGTCACACAGGTTAAACAATGTGCCCATCGAGCTAGAGAGCTGAACATCCCCACCGATGCCACTGACTTTTGGTAATCGATCTAACATTTCACTCAATTTAGAGCGTAAATGCGTTACGTCCACATCCAGCATAGTAAGCAATGGACGAATTGGACTGCCATTTTGATCAAGCAAAGCCACCATGAGGTGAACTGGCTCGATATATTGATGATCGCGCCCTAACGCTAGTGATTGAGCATCAGAGATAGCGATTTGAAACTTACTTGTGAATCGATCAAGACGCATATCTACCTTCCTAACCTCAACTAAAGGAAATTCTTTTGACAGTTAGAAAGATGGATACTCGGGTGGGGAATTTCAAGGGAGTGAATGAATAAAGATAGCTTTGCAAAAATAGTAGTATGCATCTTAGCACTTTGGTGCTTATAGCTAGTCTTCGATCCAAATAAAGGTTGCTTGTCGACCAGTCTTACCATCACGGCGATAAGAGTAAAAAGAGGCTTTATCTTGGTAAGTACAAAGTCCAGAATCAAACACTTGTGTCACACCAGCCCGGTTTAGACGTTGCGTTGCCAGCACCGACATGTCAGCAAACCATTTACCGTCGATATCGCGTGGAGCAAATGCTTGATTCGCCTGTGAATCAAAATCAACAAAAGCTTGCAGAACATCTTCACCCACTTCGAAGGCTTGAGGGCCAATGGCGGGGCCAAGCCACGCTATCACTTCACCAGAAAACAACGCTAACGCATTTTCGACAATGCCATTTGCTAAGCCGCGCCAACCTGCGTGAACAGCGGCTACTTGCGTACCTTGTGTATTAGTCAATAATACAGGTAAACAATCGGCGGTCATCGCTGAACAAACAACATGGCTTGAAGAAGTAAATACACCATCCGCATCAAGCACCTGTGTTGTTGGTTCATTTGCTTGAGCCACAACGGTTGAATGCGTTTGGTTTAACCAGATTGGCGCATTTGGCATGCTTGCCTGTTGCGCCAACCAAGCTCGGTTCTTCTCTACTAAAGACAAATCATCCCCAACGTGAGTACCTAAATTTAGCCCTTGGTAAGGGCCTGTCGAAAATCCGCCTATGCGTGTTGAGGCGAAAGCTTTGACATTTTTAGGCGCTGGCCAGTTCGGAATGATCGTCTTCATATTAGAATTCTTCCGGTAAGCCGTGCTCTTCTGTATCTTGACGAAGCGCTTCAGTCATCACAACCATGTCATCAGGCACTGGAGCATGAAACTCAAGAACTTCGCCCGTAATTGGGTGCTCAAAGCGCAGCATTACTGCGTGCAATGCTTGGCGATCGAAGCCCCGGATCATTGCCGTTAGCTCTTCAGACGCACCTGTCGGGATGCGAGCACGTCCACCATATGCAATATCACCGAGCAGCGGATGCTGAAGATAAGACATGTGCACACGAATCTGGTGCGTACGACCCGTTTCTAGACGCAAACGAATACGCGTGTGTTCGCGGAAGCGTTCAGCAACACGGTAGTGCGTTACTGCTGGTTTGCCCATTGGTGCCACCGCCATAAGCGTGCGCTTAGTAGAGTGACGACCAATAGGTTGATCCACTTTACCGCCCGCAGTCATACGACCAATAGCGATCGCTTCGTACTCACGAGTAATATTACGTTTTTGCAGTGCGCGAACCAGACGAGTTTGTGCAGGAACGGTTTTCGCCACCACCATCAAACCCGTTGTGTCTTTATCCAAACGGTGCACGATACCTGCACGAGGTACTTCTGCAATATCAGGGTAATGATGCAACAACGCATTAAGTACAGTGCCATCAGGCGTACCAGCGCCCGGATGAACCACAAAGTCACGAGGTTTGTTGATAACGATAATATCTTCATCTTCATAGACAATATCTAGCGGGATATCTTGCGCTTCCCAGCGTTCTTCATCTTCTAACTCGGCTTGCAATGTAATTTCCTCGCCACCCATTACTTTGGTACGAGGTTTAGTGACAACTTCACCATCAACTTGAACTTTCCCATCAAGCAGCCACTCTTTTAGGCGCGAGCGAGAGAAGTCCGCGAATAATTCGGCGATAGCTTGGTCTAAACGTTGACCTAACTGGCTATCTTTTACGGTATTTGTTAATACAATCTGCTGAGCCATATCGAACTTTTTTAAAAACTGTGAGACTAATGCTCACGACTGTGAAAAAATAGACTATTACGTCATTGTATCTGTTACTGGAAAGAAAGTAACGGCAGCTTAAGAAATATTTAGATTCAAGGAACAGACTCCTGATATGAAACGTCAGACTTTAACAGGCCTTTTAGCGGTATCCCTTCTGTTTGGATGTGCAAGCAAAGAAGAAATCGTTCCTGATGTGCCGCCTTCGGAACTGTATGCAGACGCACAGATTTCTCTTCAAAGTGGTAATTGGCTTTCTGCAATTGAGAAACTGGAAGCATTAGACTCACGTTACCCATTCGGTGCCTACTCAGAACAGGTGCAGCTTGACCTAATCTATGCGTACTACAAAAACGACGACCTTGCTTTGGGCTTGGCAACCATTTCTCGCTTTATGCGTTTAAACCCAACCCATGAAAAGATGGACTGGGTGCTGTACATGCGAGGTCTAAGCCATATGGCGCAAGATCGTAACTTTATGCATGATTTATTCAGCGTAGATCGAAGCGATCGCGATCCTGAACCGGTAAAAAAAGCGTTTGATGACTTCAAAAAACTACTTCAACGCTACCCGAATAGCCCATATGCAGAAGATTCACAAAAACGTATGGTTGCGCTGAAAAACCGTCTAGCGAACTATGATTTAGCGACTGCTGACTTCTACCTTCGCCGCGAAGCTTGGGTCGCTGCTATTAATCGCAGCCAAGAGCTACAAAAAGCGTATCCAGACACAGAAGCTGCACGTAAGTCACTGACTATCCAGCTAGAGGCCTACAAGCAACTTGGTTTGGAAGACGCCGTAGCAAGAACTGAAAAGCTTATAGAGCTCAACCCTGTGAAGTAATTGAACTTGCTTTAAACTGAACCGCCACCGTTTTTACCGTGGCGGTTTTTTATTACTCTCAATAGTGTATTCAGCCCTTTCTTGATGATCTTCCTAGCTCCACATATGCTTAAAGTTCTCCTCCCCCCTTTATAAAAAGGATGTGAACGTGACGATATCTAAGCTTTGCGCAGTTATGCTGCTCCTCTTGTCTGCTTCCGTTTGCGCACTGCAAATCTCGCCGCTCAAACAGCCTCCTTATACCGGAGACCTCGATGTCATCAAGGAGAAGAATGTACTGCGCGTCTTAGTTTCTGCTGATTTAGGCTTTTACTACATTGAGGGCGGCACACCAAAAGGCATAGGCGCGGAATTGCTGGCGCATTTCGAAAAAGACCTTCGTAAACTCAAACCAAAGCTTAACGTACAAATTATTCCTGTTGCCCGCGACCAGCTACTGCCAGCCTTAGAAAACGGTTCAGGTGACTTAGCTGTCGCCAATCTGACTATTACCGACACGCGCAAACAGAAAGTGGAGTTCAGTTCACCCATCCTCACTGGTATTCAAGAGTGGGTAGTGACAAACAAAAGCACACCAGCGATGACGAAAATCGAACAATTGAGCGGCAAAGAGATTTGGGTGCGCGCCAGTTCTAGCTACTTTGAAAGCATTCAGACACTAAATAAGAAACTAAACAAAAAAGGCTTACCGCCTGTTATCGTGCACTTTATTGAAGAAACACTTCAAGATTATGAGCTGGTCGGAATGCTCAACAATGGTTACGTCAAAGCCATTGTTCTCGATAGCCATAAAGCCAAGCTTTGGCTGAAAGTGATGGATGATATTCGGGTTCACAAAAAAATCCCTATCCGCAAAAATGGCAAAATTGCTTGGGCAATGCGAGAAAATAGTCCCAAATTAAAAGCCGTCGTGAATAAGTTCATCCAGAAGTCTCGCTCTGGGACACTACTCGGTAACGTTATTTACGGTAAATACATCGATAACACGGGATGGTTGAACAGAGCTCTTAACCCTAAGAAAATTGCTCAACTAGAAAAACTCGCAGCGCTATTTTCACGCTATGGTGAGAAATACGATATCGACTATTTACTGATCGCTGCAATCGCTTACAAGGAATCAGGATTTAATAACGACCTAGTTGGAAGCCGAGGTGCCGTTGGCATAATGCAAGTCCTACCCAGCACCGCTCAAGATCCGAATATCAATATCAAAAATGTTCGACAATTAGAAAACAACATTCATGCTGGAGTGAAATACTTAGCTTTTTTGCGTAAGCAGTACTTCAGTGATCCTGATATTACTGCACAAAATAAACTCTACTTTACATTGGCGGCTTACAATGCGGGCCCCGGCAATGTAGAGCGTATTCGTAAGCGTGCAGCCCAACAAGGTTACGATCCTAATGTTTGGTTTAATAACGTGGAAGTCGTTATGCGGAAAAGTTTAAGCTCAACGGTTGGGTACGTCACAAGCATTAATCGCTACTACATAATATACAAACAACTAGAAAGTTTGGACCAAGTCAAAAGTCTAGAAAGGGTTTCACTAGCCCCAAAAGACCCCATTTTCATGATACCGCTACGAAAAGTCAGCCAAATGCCAGACAGTAAAAAGCCGCTTGTACAGTAAGCGGCTTTTTAAATGGATTCATTGGAAAGACTCAGTGATCGTCATCACACCTTACGTGTAGTTAAATTTTAACCACCTCAAATATTAGGCCGTAAAACTTCCCTAAAAACGAGGCCGTTTTCAGCTGAGTACTCTATCCAATCTACGGATTTACTAACCGATAACAAGCAATTTCACGATAAATCTCAGAAGTTCTTGAGTGAGATCACATTCATTTTTCATCATAAAAAACCCGAGCAAAATAATGATCTGAATCACATTTTTTTATGCTTAAAGCGGTAATCTGAACTCAACCCATGAGGGATGCAACAGAGGAAAAACACTTATGACAATGAATATCACTGGCAAAAACATCGAAATCACCTCTGCAATCCGAGCTCATATTGAGAGCAAATTTAAAAAACTGGAGAAATGGCAAGTAGACCTAATTGGTTGCCAAGCAACTTTCAGTGAGGAACCAAACAAACAGAAGAAATTCGAAGCGGTTATCAAAGTTCCTAAAGGCCAGCTCATTGCCTCAGCAACTCACGAAGATCTTTACGCAGCTATCAACGAAGTGGAGCAAAAACTAGAACGACAATTGAACAAGCTGACCCACAAACCTGAAGCTCGACGTGCAAGTAAGCCTGAGCTAGTGGAAGAAGAAGAGTAAACTGAACAGATTGAGGAAATAGCGCCGAAAGGCGCTATTTTTTTGCTTGACGCTCTCCCCAGCCTTGCTTATTGTGTTTAAACACTCATAAATTAAGCACTATTTATGCATTTAACCTCACTGTTTATTTTTGACTTCTTTTTCCTCCCATAGTTGGAGGGGCGAACTCGTTTGTGAAAGAAAAGTCAAAAACAAACAGAAAGCCTCCCAAATCGGGAGGCTTTTTTATAAGGAAAGAATTGATGACTGACCAACCTATTTCCCTCGAAGAAATTCGTTTACGCTTGAATGAGTTGGATGACCAACTTCTCAGCTTATTGTCTGAGCGCCGTAAACTCAGCATTGAAGTAGCCAAAAGCAAAGTACAAACCTCAAAGCCTGTTCGCGACGCCGTCCGTGAACAGCAATTATTGGTCAAGCTGATTTCTAATGGCCAAGATAAATACGAACTTGACGCGCAGTACATCACCAAACTTTTCCATACCATCATTGAAGACTCAGTTCTGCTTCAACAAAGTTATCTGCAAAATCTCGTTAACCCACAGCAAAGCCGTAAGCCACTTGCTCGCGTCGCATTTTTAGGAGCCAAAGGCTCTTATTCGCACTTGGCAAGTCGCGAATACTTCAGTCGTAAAAATACGGAGCTTATCGAGCTCAACTGCGAGCACTTTAAAGAAGTGACTCAAACGGTTGAATCTGGCCATGCTGATTATGGCGTTCTGCCAATCGAAAACACCAGCTCAGGCTCTATTAATGAAGTGTATGACTTACTACAACACACGACGCTTTACATCGTTGGAGAGCTAACTCAACCAATCGAACACTGCTTGGTTGCGAAAAAAGACATTCGTCTGGAAGATATTAAAACGCTGTATTCTCACCCTCAGCCACACCAACAGTGCAGTGAGTTTTTAAGCCGTATGAAAGGGGTAAAGCTGGAATCCTGCGCGAGCACAGCAGATGCAATGCAGAAAGTCCAAGAGATGGATCGTGATGATGTGGCTGCAATTGGTAATGCATCAAGCGGTAAGCTATATGGCTTGCAAGCAATTCAAGGCAACATCGCAAACCAAACCGAAAACCATACTCGCTTTATCGTGGTTGCTCGTAAACCGGTTGAAGTTTCTACTCAGATTCCAGCAAAAACCACATTGATCATGTCGACCTCCCAAGAGGCAGGCTCATTGGTTGAAACACTATTAGTGCTGCAACGTTACGGCATCAATATGACCAAGCTGGAATCACGCCCAATTATGGGGAACCCGTGGGAAGAGATGTTCTACGTAGACTTGACATCACATCTTGCTTCGACAGAAATGCAACAGGCACTTGAAGAGCTAACAAAAATCACTAAGTACTTGAAAGTATTAGGCTGTTACCCGAGTGAGAACGTAAAGCCTACGCAAGTAAAATTGAGTTAATAGACACCAGTGAGTAAAAAGATCATGGCAACCCAAAAAGTCGTAATCGCATCGCTAAACCCAGCCAAAATTAATGCAGTTCAAAGTGCATTTCGTAATGCATTTCCGCATCAAGAGTTCAACTTCGTTGGCATCAGTGTACCGAGTGAGGTCGCAGATCAGCCCATGACGAATGAAGAAACTCATCGTGGTGCGCTAAACCGCGTTAAAAACGCAAAAGTAGAGATGCCAAACGCGGATTACTATGTCGGTCTCGAAGCGGGAATTGAAGCAAACGTGACGTTTGCTTGGATGGTGATTGAGTCAGAGACTCACCGCGGTGAATCTCGTTCTGCAAGCTTAATGTTGCCGCCAAAAGTCTTGGAAAAACTCAAGGATGCGAATGAGTTGGGAGATGTAATGGACGAAGTGTTTGGTACTGATAATATCAAACAGAAAGGTGGCGCTATTAGCCTGCTAACCCAAAACCAGCTAACTCGAAGCTCGGTCTATCACCAAGCCTTGATTCTGGCTTTAATTCCATTCACAAACCCTGAGCATTTTCCTTCAAATTTATAACACTCAGCCTAGTCTCTAGATACGCAAAAGGGCGGATATTTCCGCCCTTTGTAATACGTTATCTTAGTCACTTGTAACACCAAGGCCTAAAAGCAAATTGGATATACTGTCTACTTAGATACCGCAACTTGTTCTAACAAGACTTTCAACTTGTCTTTTTCTTCATCAGATTTCGACTTTAGTTCGTTAGAGCCACGAGTAATGGTGGCAATGCCCACACCAAGCATCTGACTGATCTGACGTTGAGATAATTCTCCTTTAAGAAGTTCGTTAATTATATTAACGCGTGATATTAATGACTCTCTCTCATCACGTGACATCAGCATAGTTAACAGCATGTCATCTTGCTGGGTGCCCATACTTGTTCGAATTAGCTCAATAATCTGTTGCCAGTCTTTGTACTCGGGTTCGTGCGACATCAAGTTACCTCACTCAATACTTGGTATTGATCTCATGTTGATTCAAGAACGCGCCATCGATACCCAAAAGATCACGATAGTATGTTTCAAACATCAAGATGTTTTGTACATAACCGCGCGTCTCTTTAAATGGAATTGCCTCAATAAAGGCATAAGCATCCACTTTTCCTTGGGTACGCTCTCGCCACGTTTTTACTCTGTTAGGACCTGCATTATAAGCAGCAAGAGCAAAAATACGATTATTATCGTAATCCTCTAATAAACCTTGCAAATAATGGCTACCAATTTCGATATTTTTTCCTACATTGTAGAGATCCTGCGTACCTTGATAACTCAACTTATATTTACGTGCCGTGTACTTCGCCGTCGCAGGCATGATCTGCATAAGACCACGAGCGCCAACTGGAGAGCGGGCTTCAACATCTAACGCACTTTCCTGTCGAGCGAGAGACATCATCGTGACGGGATCAATGTTGTGCTTTTTCGCATAAAAGTTAAACCACCAGCGGTGTGCTATTGGGAACCTAAGTTCGATATTATCCCACATCTGCGCTTGAATACTCGCGGTCACCGTTAGGTGATGCCAACGTTTAAATGATGCATAAGCCGCCAACATCGCCTTTTCATCTTTCCCTACGCGGCGCAGTAAGTGTGCCCATTCACTCTTCGCTGCTGCGATTTTATCCGTCGCGATCAACTCTTCGATACGAGCTAACGAGTCTTGATAGGGTTGAACAACTTTCTTATCCAACTTAACCGTATGCGTTGGGTATTTGATTGATTGTCCGATTGCATTGGCGGCAGCCACACTGTAGAAGTTTCGTTGCCCAAGCAGAGTTGCTAAACGCTGTTTCCCCGCGATGTCATCACCTAACGCTATTTCACTTCTTCCAAGCCAATATTGCCAGCGTAGCGTGGCTTGTTCTTCTTTATTTAGAACAGCAATCCACTCTTGTACGCCTTTCCAATCTGCATTTTGAATCGCTAAGCGGATGCGCGTTTCAATCAACGGTAAGTACTGACTGGTTTTCGTTTTATCATCGCGCCATTTAGCTAATGACTCAGACTCCGTACGAGTCAATCGAAATGCAATATAGTCGGCAAGTTCTTGCGCTTTTTCTGGAGAAAACTTCTGTCCTTTAATGACGGCATCGTACGCACCTTGTGCTTGGCTAGTGTTCATACGAGCCAACTTTTCTAACGCATATTCACTTTGCGCTCGATTAAAATCATTCGCAGGTTTTTTCTTCGCGAATTCCGCAACACTTGCAGGATTATCAAACAACGCTTTCATTTCTTTGGCTTGTTGCTTTGCCTGCGCTGATTTAGGCAGTTTGAGCAAGTAACTCATCAAACCGCCATTACGAGCATCAAACGCCAGTAACATACGCTGTAGAATCAGTTCATCGGTACGCTCACCCGCCTTGTCCCATGCTGCAAATAATGGGTCACACTCATCAGCAATGCTGATGCCACGTAACCACATATGTTCAGCCCCTTTAAACGCCGCGACTTTCTTGCCTTGCTTTAACTGAGCGACGTAGAAAATACATTGGTAACGCTCACCACTAGGAATGACTTTTTGAAACTCAGTAATGGTTTTCCAATCTTTTTGCTTATAAAGATGATTGAGGTATGGAGCGCGAACTCGACGAGAAAATGGAAAAGACTCGTGCTCAGAAATAAACTCGTTTACCTGTTGTGGTGACTTTTCCGGTAACTGTCTAATAAAAGTGCGGTAATCCACATAAGGCGTTAGTGGATAGTCAGAAATTTTAGGACGAATCGAAAGGTATCCATCGATGTCATTTTTATCTAATAAATCTTGAGCTTGCTCATATACTTCGCGCTGCTTTTCCAAACTCAGCGCGGCATTAGCACTCAAACTCATAGCACACAACGCGGCGGCGCAGCATACGTTTTTAGCCAATTCAGATACGTTGAATCTCATTTGTGTCATTTTCCCCAGACATATACTGCCCTAAAGCCTAGTTTTGTTAGAGTTCATGTGATGTTAAGGCAATTTTCACACATGCATCTATTTACACAGAATGCAGATGTCCATGTAAAGCAACTTAGTGTATTAAAAATTGTACTCGTCAAACTTTTAAGACGATGGAGACAAAGCGTTTCTAACTCGCATAGAAAACACTTCGTCATTCTTAACGAATAACAAAAGTGTATACCCTAACCGTGTAAGTTTCCGGTCAGCTCAAAATAAGAAATCCATTCGTTAGGGAAATTCTTGCAATGCGGTAACAAAAACAAAGCACTTGGTATAAAATGATGGGTTTGAATGACAGTTAATTTAGGAACGATCGGCAATGGCTGAATACGTATATACCATGTCGCGGGTGAGCAAAATTGTGCCACCTAAGCGTCAAATTCTTAAAGACATCTCTCTGAGCTTCTTCCCTGGTGCGAAAATCGGTGTTTTAGGTCTGAACGGTGCAGGTAAATCCACACTGCTACGTATCATGGCAGGTATCGACACGGATATCGACGGTGAAGCGCGTCCACAACCTGGTCTAAACGTAGGTTACCTACCTCAGGAACCAGTATTAGACGAATCAAAAACCGTTCGTGAAGTTGTTGAAGAAGCGGTTGCTGACGTTGCTGACGCTCTGAAACGTTTGGACGCAGTCTACGCAGCATACGCTGAACCAGATGCAGACTTCGACGCACTTGCAAAAGAGCAAGGCGAGCTAGAAGCCCTTATCCAAGCGAAAGATGGTCACAACCTAGAAAATGCGCTTGAGCGTGCAGCAAACGCACTACGTTTACCTGAATGGGACCAAAAAATTGCGCACCTATCAGGTGGTGAACGCCGCCGTGTGGCTATTTGTCGCTTGCTACTTTCTAAGCCAGACATGCTATTGCTTGATGAACCTACCAACCACCTAGATGCAGAATCAGTGGCTTGGCTAGAGCGCTTCTTAGTGGATTACACAGGTACCGTAGTAGCCATCACCCACGACCGTTACTTCCTAGATAACGCTGCGGGCTGGATCTTAGAACTGGACCGTGGTGAAGGTATCCCATGGGAAGGCAACTACACCTCATGGCTGGAGCAAAAAGACGCTCGTCTACAACAAGAAGCCTCCCAAGAGAGTGCTCGCCAAAAGACTATCGAGAAAGAGCTTGAGTGGGTACGTAAAAACCCTAAAGGTCGTCAAGCGAAGTCAAAAGCACGTATGGCTCGCTTTGAAGAACTGCAAAGCTCTGATCACCAAAAACGTAATGAAACCAATGAACTGTTTATCCCACCAGGTGAGCGTCTAGGTGATAAGGTTATTGAAGTGAAGAACCTGACCAAGTCATTTGACGGTCGTGTTCTGATTGATGACCTGTCATTCAGCATCCCTAAAGGTGCAATTGTTGGTATCATCGGTGCTAACGGCGCAGGTAAATCGACGCTATTCAAGATGTTAAGTGGTACTGAACAACCAGACTCGGGCACAATTGAGATGGGCGATACAGTAAAACTGGCATCGGTCGATCAGTTCCGTGACAGCATGGACGATTCTAAAACCGTATTCCAAGAGATCTCTGAAGGTGCTGATATCATTAAGATCAACAACTTCGAAATCCCAGCTCGCGCATACTGTTCACGCTTTAACTTTAAAGGCAGTGACCAACAAAAGATTATTGGTGAACTATCGGGTGGTGAGCGTAACCGTGTCCACCTTGCGAAGCTTCTTAAAGCGGGCGGTAACGTGTTGCTACTCGACGAACCAACCAACGACCTTGACGTTGAAACACTGCGTGCTCTAGAAGAAGCATTACTAGAGTTCCCTGGTTGTGCAATGGTTATCTCGCACGACCGTTGGTTCCTTGACCGTATCGCGACTCACATCATTGACTACCGTGACGAAGGCCAAGTTAACTTCTACGAAGGTAACTACACAGAGTACATGGATTGGTTGAAGAAAACATTGGGTCCTGAAGCCGCAGAACCACACCGTATCAAATACAAGCGTATTGCAAAGTAATCGCAACCCACAAAGTTTGATTGTAATTTGTACAAAGGCCGCTATCATAGCGGCCTTTGTTTTCTTTGTTATAAAAAGAGCTCATTAGCCCGTCTCGTTCGTTAAGAACATGACATAGCACTTACGTCACTCTGTAGCGACCTCGACACTTTTCAAACAACAATCGAACATTTTTTGTTCGTATTGATATACTATTCAATTCTGTTTGACGACCTGACGAGAATATTCATATGACAGAGAGACGACGCTTTTCACGTATTCTCCATCAAGCTCCAGCTAAGATAGAACAACGTGACTTGGCAATTGAAGCTAGGATTCAAGATCTTTCCTTGCATGGTTTACTCATGAAAGTGGAAGAGACTGAGGCTTTGGATCCAACCCTTCCAGTCCATGTGACTTTTTCATTTGATCAATCCGAACAAGTGATTACGTTAAAAGCGCAAATTGTGAATGTCTCTAAGTGTGAGATTAGGTTGAAGATCGCTAAGATAGATATCGAAAGCATTAGCCAACTAAAACGATTTATAGAATTGAATGTAGGCAATAACGACCTTCTGAATCGAGAGTTAGAGCACCTCTCTGGTTTTTAGGAGAAAAATAAATGAACGCCTATTTAAGTAACAATAACTATGTCTAAAAAAATCATCATGCAGATCCCGACGAAAGACGGCGATCAGCAGTTCTATTTGGGCCGCAGTTCGGTCCTAGCAGTATTTGCTTCAGTATTGGCATTACCTGCCGTCGTTGGTGGCGCGTGGTACCTTAATCAGCAGCAGATGCACAATAAAGACGAACTAACACAAATCATCGCCAAACTGGAAAGTGAAAAGGCCGAAGTGACGGCTCTTTACGAAGAACAGCTTGATACCAATCATTCGCTTTCCCAGTCTTTGACGGACAAAAACAATCAAATTCAGCTATTGGGCAAACGGGTATTCGACGTTGAATCGGTTTTAGGTCTCGCAGACGAAGAGTTGATGATCGATGAGAACAGCATGGGGTTAGAGGAGCGAATTGACGCAGCCGCTATCGATTCTGCTGTTCGCGCGACGATGTTCCGTTTGATACCAAATGACAGTCCAGTCACATACCAACGTATTTCTTCTTCTTACGGCAGTCGTATTAATCCGATTTCAGGTAAGAGGCATGTTCATACTGGTATCGATCTGACTTGTAAAAGAGGAGAAGAGATCCTGGCACCGGCTGACGGTGTGGTGGAAACCGTTCGCCCGAGCAATCGTGGTTATGGTAACTATGTCACCATTCGTCACTCATTTGGCTTTATGAGCTCCTTTGCTCATCTACAACGCTTCAAAGTGAAAAGCGGTCAGTTTGTTAGTAAAGGCGACATCATTGCTCAATGCGGTAACTCTGGCAACTCCACAGGGCCACACTTGCACTATGAAGTACGCTTCCTCGGACGAGCACTCAACCCTCAATACTTAATGGAGTGGACGCCAGAAAACTTCAATGACGTCTTTGAAAAAGAGAAAAAAGTGAAATGGGGACCTTTGGTTCAATTGATTGATAACGTTGTACGCCTACAAGTCAATTTAACCAATTCACCCTATCGCGATACCAGTATCAACACAGTATCAAGTGAAGATACGAGTAATACTGCGACGAACTGATTTGTCCATCAACACGAAAAAGAGCAGCTTACGCTGCTCTTTTTGTTTCGGACTCTGCACGGCTAAATGACCCGTGATTAGCCGCGATGAATATTATCATTCGCCTGTTTGAGTAAGTTTTGGCTCTCATTCATAAATTGTTGAGAATAAGTACCAAACCAATCACTCACCTGCTTAAAGCTTTCGATGAATCGCGCTTTGTCTCTGCTATCCAGAATCGCTACCGCATCACCTAAACGCTGATGGAATCGCTTGATCATATCGATATTCTCTTGAGAAGAGAAAATGATATCACCGTACAAGTTCGGATCCTGACCAAACAGTCGTCCCACCATCGCCAATTCAAGGCGGTAGATTGGCGAGCTTAACTTCAACAACTGATCGATGTTCGGATTCTCTTTGCTAAGGTGCATACCGTAAGCAAACGACGTGAAGTGGCGCAGCGCCTGAATCAACGTCATGCCATGATCGTGCTCTTGTGCATCGATTTGGCACAAGCTTGCGCCCCAAATCCCAAACTGTTGCAATAGCCATTGGTAATGCTCGTGACCACGGCCATCACAGTACACAATAACCTGCTTGGCAAGGCTCGGAACATCTGGGCCAAACATTGGGTGCAAACCAACCACAGGACCTTGGTGCACATTCAACATTGCTTGCAGAGGCTTCGACTTGATAGAAGTCAGGTCACACAGAATGCAGTCTTGCGGCAAGTTCCCCAGTTTTTCGATCACCCCTTCCGTTAGATGAATCGGCACCGTGACCACGACTAAACCCGCGTTGTCTAGAATCTCATCCGCATGAGCCCAGTCTTTACTGCCGAGAACTTTGACCTGGTAGCCCGACAATTTGAACATACGCCCAAACAGGCCACCCAATTGACCATTACCACCAATAATAACAACTGAGCGTAAATCAGGGTTCAAACACTTAAAACCGGAATCTTTCTCGCTGGCATAAGACTCACGCATTGTTCGACGCAGAATATCTTCAATAAGCTGTGGAGGAATTCCCATTTTTTCAGCTTCAGCGCGACGAGAAGCTAACATCGCCGCTTCGCGGTCTGGAGCATAAATTGGCAAACCATGTTCGCTTTTTACTTCCCCAACTTTCTCTACGAGCGCTAAACGCTGAGCCAATAGCTCCAACATTTGCTTGTCGACTGCATCAATCTGATCGCGTAATGCGTTAAGTTCAACTGCCATTGATGTTCCTTAAATCCTGTATTAATTAGCCTTTAGACGATTTTCTAAGAAAGGCACTAGCTCTTCATGTGCATGACGTAATAGTGCCTCAGTTGAATCCCAATTGATACATGCGTCAGTGATAGATACACCGTATTTCATCTCTTCAAGAGCTAAGTCAGAAGATTGATTTCCTTCATTGATATGGCTTTCAATCATAAGACCGATAATAGATTTATTGCCTTCACGGATTTGATGAATCACATCCTCCGCGACTAATGGCTGGCGACGGTAATCTTTACGTGAGTTGGCGTGACTGCAATCCACCATTAATGAAGCATCAAGACCAGATTTTGCCATCTCTTGCTCACACTCAGTGACTGATACCGAATCGTAGTTAGTTTGCTTGCCGCCACGTAAGATCACATGTCCATTAGCATTGCCCTGGGTGGTTAACAGTGCGACTTGTCCCTCACGATTAATTCCCATAAAACGGTGGCTAGAGGACGCAGCTTGCATCGCGTTAATTGCGGTTGCCAAACTGCCATCCGTGCCATTCTTAAAACCGATTGGCATAGACAGACCGCTTGCCATTTCACGGTGAGTTTGTGACTCCGTCGTACGTGCGCCGATGGCTGCCCAGCTAAAAGTATCCGCCAAGTATTGTGGGCTAATTGGGTCTAGAGCCTCAGTCGCGAGCGGGATTTCCATCTCTGCCAACTCCACCAGAAGTTCGCGTCCAACATGCAGACCGTGTTCAATATCGAAACTGCCGTCTAGATGTGGGTCATTGATCAGGCCTTTCCAGCCGACCGTGGTGCGCGGCTTCTCAAAGTAAACACGCATAACAATATACAGTTGGTCACTTAGTTGTTCAGAGAGTGCTTTAAGGCGCTTTGCGTAATCCTTCGCCGCTTCTACGTCGTGGATAGAACATGGACCGCATACAACAAGCAGGCGGTGATCCTTCTTGTGAATAATATTAGCGATAGTTTGACGAGACTCTTGAATAAAGCGACGTGCTTTTTCACTCAAAGGAAGCTTGGTTTTTAGTTCCTCCGGAGTAATAAGAACCTGTTCTTCGATAATATTAATATTGCTCAACTCACTTTTCTGCATAACTCTAACCTGTATATTTATTTTTACACCCAACCAAACCCTTGGTGAGACAACTAAGCTTTAACGACAAGATAACAGGCTAAAAAAGAAAAACAAGCGTACAGAATAAAAAACATTTAGTGTAAAATTTAATTTACAGCCAAATAAAAAGCCAAAGTATAATTAACTTTGGCTTCTCATCGCTGTTTTGAATCTTTTACAAGAGGTTTAGCTAGTCAAGCGTTTCATCGCTTTACTCGCCGCTTTCCACTCTTGAGATAGCTTAAGTTCGCTTGGAGAAAATGACTGTTTTTTCAGTAATCCATCCGCGAGTGGCACGGTTGAAACCGGTAAGTTGTCTAATACCTCAACGTGCGCTTCTCGTTTATTACACATTAACAACATATCGCAACCAGCTCTCAATGCTTGAGCACCTCGCTCGGCTGGGCTGCCCATAATCGCAGCGCCTTCCATAGTCAAATCATCCGAAAAAACCAAACCTTTAAAACCCAATTGCTGACGCAGGACCTGTTTTAACCAGTATTCAGAACCGCTGGCTGGTTGAGCATCATAATGTGGGAAAATCACGTGAGCAGGCATCATGGCATCTAAAATACCGGCATCAATTTGCGCTTTGAAGATCGCCATATCTTGTTCAAAAATATCACTGCGCTCGTCGTATGGTGTTTCTAGATGTGAGTCTGCAATCACGCCACCATGTCCAGGGAAGTGCTTGCCTGTCGTTGCCATGCCAACACTCTTCATTCCCTGCATATATGCAGTGCTATAGCGAAGAATGGTGTCGGCATCTTCACCGAATGCGCGGTTACCGATCGCTTTACATTGATGGCCTTGGTCAAGTACCGGGGCAAAGCTTAAATCAATATCATGGGCAATCAGCTCTGCTGCCATTAACCAACCGCCCATACGAGCAAGCTCTTCACCATTTTGATGTTTAGCGTACTCATCAGCAGCAGGAATTAATGAGAAACCTTCACGAAAGCGCTGCACTCGGCCGCCTTCTTGATCCACACCGATCAAAAACGGGCGCTTAGCCGCCTTTCGGATGGATTGAGTAAGTGCTTGAAGCTGTTCGCTATCATGATAGTTGCGAGCAAATAGAATTAAGCCACCAACCGTAGGATGCTCCAAGATTTCTTTGTCTTCAGCGGTCAGTTCATACCCCGCAACGTCAACCCATAACGGTCCCATGTTTTCTCCTCAAAATCGGCTGAATATCTCGTATTCGATGAGGTTATTCGCTTCAGATTTGCTTTACAATAAGTGAATGAAGAATTGACGAGATCGGCTATGAAATTTAACGAACTGTACATTGGTGTGATGTCTGGAACGAGTATGGATGGCGTTGATACCGCTCTAGTTGAAATAAGCGATGAGCATGTTCGTCTGATTGCGCACGACGACTACCCAATGCCCGCAGCGCTAAAAGACATGCTGTTATCTGTTTGTACCGGTCAAGCAACAAATTTAAAAACCATAGGTGAACTTGACCACCAGCTCGGCCACCTATTTGCAGATGCTGTGTTACAGCTACTCAATAAGTCTGGCTACGTCGCAGAGCAAATTCGTGCGATTGGTAATCACGGTCAAACAGTGTTCCATCAGCCTACCGGAAACTTGCCGTTTACCACTCAATTGGGCGATGCAAACATTATCGCAGTCAAGACAGGCATTGATACGGTAGCGGATTTTCGTCGTAAAGACATGGCGCTAGGTGGACAAGGTGCCCCACTCGTCCCTGCTTTCCATAAAAGCATTTTTGCGATGCAGGATTCCACAATTGTGGTGCTTAACATTGGAGGCATTGCCAATATCTCGGTACTGCATCCAGAACAACCAGTCATTGGCTATGACACAGGCCCGGGCAATATGTTGATGGACGCATGGTGTGCGCTGCATACTGGGCAAAGCTTCGACGAAGATGCACAATTTGCACTTAAAGGAACGGTAAACGCTACTTTGTTGACTCAATTACTCAAAGAAGCTTACCTCGCCATGCCTGCCCCTAAAAGTACCGGGCGAGAACTGTTCAATATTGACTGGCTGCATCAACAACTGGCCCATCACAATTTACCAATCGAAGACGTACAACGTACACTTTGCGAGTATTCTGCAATTACCATTGCCAACGAAGTCGACAAGTTTTCTCATGGCATCACACCTCAACTATTAGTCTGTGGCGGTGGAGCAAGAAACCCGCTTTTGATGCAGCGACTAGCTAAGTTATTGCCACAATGGAGCGTTGCGACAACGGCAGAAAAAGGTGTTGATGGCGATTACATGGAAGCAATGGCGTTTGCTTGGCTTGCGCAGCGCCATATTCACGGCCTCCCTAGCAACTTACCGGAAGTTACGGGGGCAAGTCGTCTCGCTTCACTGGGTGTACTCTATTCAAAAAATTAAGGGCAATATATCCTAAACAAAAAGGCTTAATTCATTATGACGAACGATGCACTTATCGCAGCTTTATCCCATCTGGTATCTGAAGGGCGAAACCCAGACACCATGGACATCGACTTGCTGCCTTCTCTCGATATTGTTCAACGCATCAACCAACAGGACAAACTCGTTCCTCTTGCCGTTGAAAAAGTGTTGCCTGAGATCGCTGAAGCCGTTGATAAGATCACGGAAGCATTTAAGGTCGGAGGTCGGTTGTTTTACATCGGTGCGGGTACCAGTGGTCGACTTGGCGTTTTGGACGCTTCAGAATGCCCACCAACTTTTGGCACAGATCCAGAGATGGTCGTTGGTATTATTGCCGGTGGAAAAGAGGCAATGTTCCGTGCAAAAGAAGGGGCGGAGGACGACCCTACATTAGGCGAGCAAGATCTTAAAGAGAATATGCTAACACAACGCGATGTCGTCGTTGGTATTGCGGCAAGTGGACGAACACCTTACGTGATTGGTGGCTTAGAGTATGCGAACAAGCTTGGTGCCACCACTGTAGCACTATCTTGTAACCCTGACTCTCCGATTGCAGATATTGCTGATATTGCGATTAGCCCCGTTGTTGGACCTGAAGCGTTAACGGGATCCACTCGCTTAAAATCAGGGACAGCACAAAAACTCGTACTGAACATGCTCACTACCGCAAGCATGATTCGCCTGGGCAAAAGTTATCAGAACTTAATGGTAGATGTGAAAGCGACGAATGCAAAGCTAGTTGCAAGAGCGGCTCGTATTGTTATGCAAGCAACAGATTGTACTAACCAAGAGGCTAAAACGGCTCTCAAAGAAACGGACTACGACGCCAAGTTAGCTATTTTGATGATTTTAACCGGGCTGGATAAAGAAAGCGCGACTGAGCAACTGAAAGCCAAACAAGGATATTTAAGAAAAGTCGTGAGCGCGCAAGCTAATCAATCTTAATCAATAAAGCGCCTCACTTATTTAAAAGTCAGGCGCCTTTTATGGCTTAATTTAGTAGTTCAATCGTTCAATGTGAGTAATACCGACTTTACCTTCAAGGTCGCTGAACATATGAACCATTGCTGGGTATGGTTGTGCTCCAGGGTAGACAACTTCTGCATTACAGAAAAACGCATAGTTTTGTCCGGCTACGACTTGAGTAGCCACAACCAAAGGGGAGTATTTGACACCGACAAACCCCTCGATACCTTTAGCAAATACTTCTTTATTCTCTGCTGTGAGTTCATGAAATGGACTCCAACCACCAGCCATTTGCGTTGACATAATGTGATTCCTTTTTTTCTGTGCTCACTATCAAGCAATATGAACATAGTTTAATAAGGAGAATTTTGCCACATTTATGTGATGCAGACAGTGTAACAACGGCTTTATTGACTATTAATTTGAGTATTCATTCCAACCACGTTGCCATTCCATGCGGAATTTTTGCGCTTGCTCAGTACCTTCACAAACCCCTTCGTAATACTGACCAGATAACCCCATTTGATACGCAAAAGCAGGATTACAGTACTCACGTAAACCTTCTAAATAACCTTGGTCGTAGTCACTTTGCTTAACACTACCCAACTCACGAAGCTCGCTCATCGTGCGCGATGTGTGTCCGGTTATGCCATCTTGATATCCGATCTGATGCCAATCTCCCGACTTGGCAAGATCTGCTGTCGTTGCTGTGCATCCTGCAAGTAAAGCCAGTGCCAGACCTACCGTTACCTTTTTCATGGTTCTTCCTTAAGTAATTGTTTTCAAAAATAAGCTTACCACTAATTATTGGCGCTTGCCGCTGAGCTTGCAGATTTAACCACTGATGACTCAAATCAGCCGCTCAAGACTGTCATCAACCTTTCGCCATTTTTAAAAACCGCTCAAGCAGCATATCGACCACTCAGTGCTCTATTCGACCACTCATCTACTAACCGAATGCATTTAACACAAGTGACGCATAACATGCATCCTGAGATTAAAAAATTACCCTACCCAACTAAGACCAAGGACAATTGCTATGATGTGGTTTCTAACCTGTGTCGCAGCCCTAATCGGCGGATACTTCATCTACGGCGCTTTCGTCGAGAAGATTTTCGGCATCAATGAAAAACGCCAAACGCCAGCTCACACCAAATCGGACGGTGTTGACTTCGTTCCAATGTCAACAAAGAAAGTTTACCTAGTTCAACTACTTAACATCGCAGGTGTTGGTCCAATTTTTGGCCCGATCATGGGGGCACTATACGGTCCTGCGGCGATGCTTTGGATTGTAGTCGGTTGTATTTTTGCTGGTGCAGTACACGATTACTTCTCAGGCATGCTTTCAGTGCGTAACGGCGGTGCATCTGTACCTACCATTACAGGTCGCTACCTAGGTAATGGCGCAAAACACTTTATGAATATTTTTGCCATTGTCCTATTGCTTCTAGTTGGCGTAGTGTTCGTTTCAGCCCCTGCTGGCATGATTACTAACCTCATCAATGATCAAACAAGCTTGAGCGTAAGCATGACTACAATGGTTATTGCTATCTTTGCTTACTACATCATTGCGACGATTGTTCCTGTCGATAAAATCATTGGTCGTTTCTACCCACTGTTTGGCGCCCTACTTATCTTTATGTCTGTTGGCCTAATGACAGCCGTTGCTTTCTCTAGCGAACACACAGTAATGGGTGACTTCCAAGTTTCGGACATGTTCTCTAACCTCAACCCAAATGACATGCCGTTATGGCCTGCATTGTTCATCACTATCGCATGTGGCGCTATCTCTGGCTTCCACGCAACTCAGTCTCCACTGATGGCGCGTTGTATGGAAAATGAGAAAAACGGTCGCTTCGTATTCTACGGTGCAATGATTGGTGAAGGTGTTATCGCGCTAATTTGGTGTGCTATCGCTCTGTCTTTCTTCGGCTCTCTAGACGCTCTATCCGAAGCTGTGAAAAACGGTGGTCCTGGTAACGTGGTATACAGCGCATCATTTGGTCTGCTAGGTGTGTTCGGTGGTATCCTTGCGTTCCTGGGGGTGGTTATCCTACCAATTACGTCTGGCGATACAGCGTTCCGTTCAAGCCGCTTGATCCTTGCTGAATACTTCAACATGGAACAAAAAACGCTACGTAACCGTCTACTGATGGCACTTCCACTGTTCGTTATCGGCGGTATCTTAACTCAAGTAGACTTCGGCATTATCTGGCGCTACTTCGGTTTTGCAAACCAAACAACAGCGGTAATGATGCTTTGGACTGCGTCCGCTTACCTACTGCGTCACAACAAGCTGCACTGGATTACCACTATCCCAGCTATCTTCATGACCACGGTATGTGTCACGTTCATCTTAAACAACAGCTCGCTAGGTTTTGGTCTGCCAATGCAACTATCAACTATCGTAGGTATTGTGTTTGCCCTAGCTGTGACAGGTTACGTTATCAAAACCTCTAAGGGTAAAGGTGAAACTGAACTGGCTGACGAAGAGAAACCACAAGCCGTATCAGAAACAGCGTAATACTCGTCACATCTGAGTGACTAAGATAGGAGCCTGCCAATTGCAGGCTCTTTTTGTTTTATACCCAAGTCACTTTAAGACTCAGAAAGCACAGCGCAGCATCATTTACTTAGCTGTTCTTATCTATCTGAGCCAAGCATCTTGAGGTTACTTAGGTATACAATAACAACATTGATTCTAGGTTAGGTTCACTATGGAACTGGTCATCTCCCTTTTACAACAGATGTGTGTGTACTTAGTTTTGGCTTACATGCTAAGTAAAACGCCAATCATCTTACCTTTGCTGAGTATTTCTTCGCGCTTAAGCCACCGCCTAATTTGTTACGTACTCTTCTCTGGCTTTTGTATTCTCGGCACCTATTTCGGTCTGCACATCAACGATGCTATTGCCAATACTCGTGCGATCGGCGCAGTTATGGGCGGGCTGTTTGGTGGACCTGTTGTAGGTTTCGCCGTCGGATTTACTGGTGGCATCCATCGATACTCTCTTGGTGGCTTTACCGACCTAGCCTGTGCAATTTCAACCACCGCCGAGGGCGTAATTGGTGGCTTGCTCCACGTTTACCTTATCAAGCGAAATAAAGGCGCATTGCTGTTTAATCCAAGCGTTGTATTCAGCGTCACGTTTGTTGCAGAAGTGGTGCAAATGATTTTGCTGCTCGCCGTCGCGAAACCTTTTGATCAAGCCTATGAACTGGTGTCCGCTATTGCAGCGCCTATGATCATCGCGAACTCATTTGGTGCGGCGTTGTTCATGAGTATCCTGCAAGACAGAAAAGCAATCTTTGAAAAGTTTTCTGCGACGTTTTCGCGTCGAGCGCTCACCATTGCTGATCGCTCAGTGGGAATTCTAAGCAACGGCTTCAACACCGAAAACGCAGAGAAAATCGCACGTATTATTTACGAAGAAACCAAAGTGGGCGCTGTCGCGATTACTGACCAAGAAAAGATCTTGGCGTTTGTGGGCATTGGCGATGATCACCATAAACCAAACACGCCGATTTCATCGCAAAGCACATTAGACTCCATGGAGAAAAACGACATCATTTATCTTGATGGCGCGGAGCGTCCATACCAATGCTCCATTGCAAAAGATTGCAAGCTCGGATCTGCGCTGATCATCCCACTGCGTGCAGGGAAAGAGGTCATTGGTACCATAAAGCTGTATGAACCGAAGCGTAAATTGTTCTCGACGGCCAACATGTCGATGGCGGAAGGAATAGCCCAGCTTCTATCTAGCCAAATCCTTTATGGCGATTACCAACAACAACAAGCCTTACTCGCCCAAGCAGAAATAAAATTGCTTCACGCTCAGGTGAATCCACACTTTTTGTTTAATGCACTCAATACTATTAGTGCGATTACTCGTCGTGACCCTGACAAAGCGCGCGAGCTAATCCAAAATCTATCGCACTTCTTCCGCAGCAATTTAAAGCAGAACATTAATACCGTGACGCTAAAGGAAGAGCTTGCACATGTGAACTCGTACTTGAGCATCGAAAAAGCGCGTTTTACGGACCGCTTAGAGGTTGAAATCGATATTCAACCTGAATTGCTGGACATCAAATTACCAAGCTTTACACTCCAGCCTTTGGTTGAGAATGCCATTAAGCATGGCATTTCAAACATGCTTGAAGGTGGTAAAGTTCATATATACAGCGAAGCACACCCACAAGGTCACTTGATTACCGTCGAAGACAACGCAGGCAGTTTTGAACCGCCAAAAGAAAACCACTCAGGGCTAGGTTTAGAAATTGTCGACAAACGTCTCACTAATCAATTTGGACGTGATGCAGCGCTAAAAATTACGTGCGAGCCACATCAATTTACTAAAATGAGCTTTATCATTCCCCCAAAATCATAAAAGCACGCTGAAGCAATAAAGGTAATGTTGGATGTTAACCGCACTCGTCATTGATGATGAACAGTTTGCTCGTGAAGAGCTAGCAGAGTTACTGGATGAAACAGGCCAAGTTGAGGTCGTGGGCGATGCCTCAAACGCAATCCTTGGCCTAAAAAAAATCAATGAACTTAAGCCTGATGTAGTGTTTCTCGATATCCAAATGCCTCAAGTCACGGGGATTGAACTACTTGGGATGCTTGATCCAGAAACCATGCCTTATGTGGTTTTTGTCACGGCTTATGATCAGTATGCGATTCAAGCATTTGAAGACAATGCCTTTGATTACTTGCTCAAACCTGTCGACCCATGCCGGTTAACTAAAACGGTCAAACGACTAAACAAAGTCATTAGCCAATCCGCCCTAACGCAACAACTGTCTGCTATTACACCTGACACGTTGGCTCAGATACCGTGCATCGGACACAACCGCATCGTTATCATGGCCACCGACACGGTGGAATGTGCTTACAGTGATATCAGCGGCGTGCATGTACGCTCCACCAGCCAAACCGCGAGCACCCAACTGACATTAAAAACGTTGGAAGAGAAAACCCCTCTAGTCCGCTGCCATCGTCAATACTTAGTCAGTATTAAAGCGATTAGCGAAATCAAGTTACTGGAAAATGGGTTAGCGGAAATCATTACCAAAACAGGCTTTGAGATACCAGTAAGCCGCCGCTACTTAAAGGTGCTCAAAGAGATGCTCGGCATTAGCCACTAACACAAAAACTTCACACATCATCGCTGAGTTTCCGCTAGCGTATAAATAGGACGCTCTGAAAAGACGAGGCGATGATGTATAAAGTTTTATTCATATGTAAGCACAACGCTGGACGAAGCGTCCTCGCGGAGTCAATCGCAACCAATATCCTGCCAGCAGATTTTAGTGTCACCAGTGGAGGCTCACATCCCACAGGCAAGGTGCACCCAGTGGTACAAAAATATTTAGATGACCACCAACTCCCCATTCCGCATATCCACACGCATTCATGGGAGGAGCGAACTCAGTTTCTTCCCGACATCGTTATTATTCTCTGTGATTCTTTACATAAAGAAACTGCTCCTCAGTGGCTTGCAGGTGGTGTTCGAGTAAACTGGCAAGTTGATGCTTTTCCGACCGATGGTTCTGATGAAGACATGTACGCACATTGCGAAAAGGTTGCTCAATCGCTTGAGCGAAGAATCACGAAGATGTCTGATATGATTATCGATGGTTTAGGAAAAGACCAAATTCGTGATTACCTAAATGAGTTAAGAGAGATGTAAAAAAGGCGACCCACAGGTCGCCTTTTGAATATTCGATAAATGGAGATTAATCCACTTGCTTGATTTGCAGTTCTTTAGGTACTTCAAAGAACATATTCTCTTCGCGACCAAGTACTTCATCAACCGCTTCGGCACCAACGAGTTCTTTGATTCGCTCTAGAATCTGATTAACGAGCTCTTCCGGAGCAGATGCTCCCGCAGTCACGCCGACCTTTGTTTTGCCTTCGAACCACTCAGGTTTGATATCTTCCGGACAGTCGGTTAAGTAGCCAGGTGTCCCTAGCTTTTCAGCTAGCTCTTTAAGACGTGTAGAGTTTGATGAGTTTTTAGAGCCCACCACAACCATCACATCTACGTCACCAGCTAATTCACGTACGGCATCTTGGCGGTTTTGTGTCGCGTAACAGATATCGTCTTTACGTGGACCTTGGATATCTGGGAACACGCGGCGTAGCTCTTCGATAACATCGGCAGTTTCATCGACAGAAAGCGTCGTTTGGCTTACGTAATGAAGATCGGATGGATCTTTCACAATCGCCTTCAGTTTCTCAACATCGGCTGGAGTTTCAACCAAGTACATACCACCGGTTTCACTGGCGTATTGCCCCATCGTACCTTCGACTTCAGGGTGACCTGCGTGACCAATCAGAACCACTTCCATATTACGACGGCTCGCACGCGCCACTTCCATATGCACTTTGGTTACTAAAGGACACGTTGCGTCAAATACGGTCAAATCACGCAGCTTGGCTTCCTGACGAACTGCCTGCGATACACCATGAGCAGAAAAAATCACAATGTTGTTGTCTGGCACTTCGTGCAGTTCTTCAACGAAGATAGCACCACGCTGTTTTAGACCTTCAACCACAAAACGGTTATGCACCACTTCATGACGCACATAAATCGGTGGCTGATACATCTCTAGCGCACGCTCTACGATGCTAATCGCGCGGTCAACACCAGCACAGAAACCACGTGGGTTAGCTAACAGGATTTTCATTTCATTGCTCATGGAAGTTATCTTTTATTTGGTTCGCTATTCTACTGACAAAATTTCAACTTCGAAAGTCACGTCTTGTCCCGCTAGAGGATGGTTGAAGTCCACAGTGACTGAATCGCCTGCAATCTCTGTAATAATGCCCGGGATTTCCATGCCATCAGGGCCACTGAAGGCCATGATTGTACCAACTTCCACTTCTGCATCACCTACAAATTTAGTGCGATCCATATAGTGAATATGATCAGGGTTTGGCATACCAAAAGCGTCCGCCGCTTTTAGTTCAATTGCCTTTTGTTCGCCTACTTGTAAGCCTAGTAGGCATTGCTCAAAGTTCTCACTCAAGCTGCCATCGCCCATAACAAACTTCGCTGGTTTACCCATGTTATGAGTACTATCTGCAACCGATCCGTCTTTCATTTTAATCGTAAAGTGAAGGGTTACTACCGATTCATTGGTTATTGTTGTCACGTTAATGCTTCCTTGTTCTTGGGTTATTACGCTGTCAGCTTGGTCTTTTTATACATTGATATGCTGATTGGCGCTCCAACATAATAAAAAGCGTCGCTCGAATCAACGGACGACGCTTAGGGTTATTCGATATACCGCAAAAGATTACTTGTCAGCGTCTTTTTTACGGAAGCCATCCAGAATAATCATTGCCGCACCAATACAGATCGCCATGTCAGCAAGGTTGAATGCTGGCCAGTGGTAGTTACCCCAGAAGAAGTCTAGGTAATCAACAACAAAGCCATGAACGACGCGGTCAAACACGTTGCCCACTGCACCACCAATAATCAGTGCATAAGCAATGTTGTTCCATTTTTCTTTTGCTGGAAGCTTGCTCATCCAGTAGGTCAAAAGACCCGTCACAACAAACGCGATACCTGTAAATAACCAACGCTGCCAACCGGCTTGATCGCTCAAGAAGCTGAATGCAGCACCGTAGTTATGAACATAAAGTAGGTTGAAGAATGGCAACACCTCAATTCGGTTTGCCCATCCGTAGCCCATGTTGTCCATCACCACCAATTTGATGCCAATATCTGCAATAAATACCAGAATTGCTAACCACAGCCAGCGAACTCCAGATTGCTTTAACGTCAGTGCTTTTTCACTCATTACTTTACCTACAAACAGCCCCAGTAAATACTGGGGCTGTTAATTTTAAAAAAAGTTCAGTCGTTCTAGGCAATTACGCGAATTTACGTACTTCACCTTCGCCGTCTACGTTAGACACACAACGACCACAGATCTTCTCGTGACCTTCAATTGTGCCTACGTCTGGCGTGTGGTGCCAACAACGGTCACACTTCTCGCCTTCAGCTGCTGCTACTTCTACAAACAAGCCTTCGATATCTGTGGCTTGTGCTGCATCCGTCTTCTCACCTAGAGGCTTAACTTTCGCCGCAGAGGTTAGTAAAACAAAGCGCAGTTCATCTTCAAGTTTGTTGATCTTCGCCGCTAGTGCGTCATCAGCAAATAGAGTCACTTCAGCTTGTAGTGCACCACCAATGGTTTTCTCTTTACGCGCATCTTCTAGAAGTTTGTTTACCGCACCACGAACCGCTTGGATCTCAGACCAGAATTCGTTGTTCAGCTCTTCACCTTCAGCAAGACCGAATAGACCGTCGAACCACTCACCAGTGAATACGAACTTGTCGCGTTGACCTGGCATTTCGTTCCAGATTTCATCTGCAGTGAACGACATGATTGGCGCCATCCAACGAACTAGCGCTTCTACGATGTAGTAAAGTGCAGTCTGACAGCTACGTTGAGCGTTGCCGCCACGTTTTGCTGTGTACTGACGGTCTTTAATTACGTCTAAGTAGAAAGAGCCCATTTCGATTGAACAGAATTGCATTAGACGCTGAGTTACACCGTGTGTGTTGTACTCTTCGTATGCTTTAACAATCTCTTCTTGTGCTGCTAGTGCACGACCAACCGCCCAGCGATCTAGCGCAACCATCTCTTCAACAGGAACGATGTCTGTTTCAGGGTTGAAGCCGCTTAGGTTAGCAAGGAAGAAACGCGCTGTGTTACGGATACGACGGTACGCATCTGCGCTGCGTTTTAGGATTTCATCAGAAACCGCAACTTCACCAGTGTAGTCTGTAGAAGCAACCCATAGACGAAGAATGTCAGCACCTAGCTTGTTGGTTACGTCTTTTGGCGCAACCACGTTACCGATAGATTTAGACATCTTACGACCCTGACCGTCAACCACGAAACCGTGTGTCAGTACTTGTTTGTAAGGTGCTTCGTCTTTCATCGCAATAGATGAAATTAAAGAAGATTGGAACCAACCGCGGTGTTGGTCAGAACCTTCTAGGTATAGGTCTGCACTGTTGCCGTTGTACTCTTCACGAGCATCAACAACAGAGAAGTGAGTGACACCTGAATCGAACCATACGTCTAGCGTATCTAGCACTTTTTCGTATTGGTCAACGTCAGCACCTAGTAGTTCAGCGGCATCTACATCCCACCATGCTTGGATGCCTTTCTCTTCAACCAGCTTAGCGACTTTCTCGATCAGCTCTAGCGTGTTTGGATGAAGTTCTGCTGTTTCTTTATGAACAAACAGAGCAATTGGCACACCCCAAGTACGTTGACGAGAGATACACCACTCAGGGCGACCTTCGATCATACCTTCGATGCGGCTTTGACCCCACTCAGGCATCCACTCTACATTCTTGATTGACTCTAATGCTTTAGCACGTAGGCCAGCTTGGTCCATAGAAACGAACCATTGAGGTGTAGCACGGAAGATGATTGGGGTCTTATGACGCCAACAGTGTGGGTAGCTGTGCTCGTAAGCGTGGTGGTGTAGTAGTGCACCTTTTTCTTTTAGTACTTCTACTACTGCATCGTTCGCTTTAAATACGTGCTGACCAGCAAATAGCTCTGTATCTGGTAGGTAAACACCGTTTGAGCCAACTGGGTTTGCTACTTCTAGGTTGTACTTGTTACCAACCGCGAAGTCTTCTTGACCGTGACCAGGAGCAGTGTGAACAACACCAGTACCTGAATCAGTCGTAACGTGATCACCAAGGATCGCCGGTACAGTGAAATCGTAGAATGGGTGTTGGAATTGAGAAAGCTCTAGGTCCGCACCTTTAGCAAAGCCAAGGTTGTGGAAGTGCTCGATACCCGCACGATCCATTACGTCTTTCGCTAGCTCAGCAGCAACGATGATACGCTCAGCGTTGTCGCCTTCTGTTTGGATAAGCACGTACTCTAGATCATCACGTAGACATACTGCGCGGTTTGCAGGCAGTGTCCAAGGTGTTGTTGTCCAGATAACGATAGATACGTCACCGTGACCTTCATGACCTTCTGTCAGTTCAAATTTAGATAGCAGTGCCGCTTCGTCAGCCGCTTTAAAACGAACGTCGATAGATGGCGATACTTTATCTTTGTATTCTACTTCCGCTTCAGCAAGAGCAGAACCACAGTCTGTACACCAGTGAACAGGTTTGAAACCTTTTAGAAGGTGACCATTGCTTGCAATCTTACCAAGAGCACGAATAATGTTCGCTTCAGTTGCGAAATCCATAGTGCGGTATGGCTTGTCCCACTCACCCATGATGCCAAGACGTTTGAAGCTCTCTTTCTGACCTTCAACCTGACCTGCTGCGTATTCACGACATTTCTCGCGGAATTCCGCTGCTGTCACTTTTTGGCCTGGCTTACCTACTTTCTTCTCTACCATTAATTCGATTGGTAGACCGTGGCAGTCCCAGCCTGGGATGTAAGGTGCGTCAAAACCTGAAAGTGTTTTGGATTTAATAATAATGTCTTTAAGAATCTTGTTTAGTGCGTGACCAATATGAATGTCACCATTTGCGTAAGGAGGGCCATCGTGCAATACGAATGACTTTTTGCCTTTCTTAGCTTTACGGATTTCACCGTAAAGATCTTCTTTGTACCAACGCTTAAGCATTTCTGGCTCACGATTGGCCAGGTTGCCGCGCATTGGAAACCCTGTTTCAGGTAAGTTCAGGGTATCTTTATACTCACTCATCGATTCTTAATTCCGTTATATTGGGCGAAAATTAGACATTATGTTGAACGGTGGAATAAACCGCTCAACGCTTAAGCTGACGCAGCCACACCCTTGCTGCTTCAGCATCCAATTCAATTTGTTGTTTAAGTGCTTCAAACGACTCAAACTTTTGCTCATCTCGAAGTTTATGCAAAAGTTCCACTTCTAGTTGCTTGCCATATAAATTGGCATGAAAGTCGAATAAGTGCACTTCTAACTGTTGGCGAACACCATTGACGGTTGGTCTTTGACCAATATTAGCAACACCACCAACTGGCTTATTTCCTAAGCCAAGCGCTTGAACAACATAGACTCCGGAAACCGGAGAAACACAGCGTTTCAAAGGAATATTTGCAGTAGGGAACCCAATGGTTCGACCTAGCTTTCTTCCATGAGAAACACGACCGCTGATGCTGTAGTTTCTTCCCAGCATCTGTTGCGCGGAATGCAAATCGTCACGCGCCAGCGCTTGACGGATAGCCGTACTGCTGACACGTAATTGTTGTAAACAAAAGCTCTGGGTACTTACGACATCAAAGCCGTATTTTTCCCCTGCTTCCTGCAGCATTGCAAAGTTACCTGTACGGCCTTTGCCAAAGCAGAAATCATCACCAACGACAAGAAACTTAACACCCAAACGCTCGACCAACAAGTCACGGATAAACTCTTCCGCGGTTAAACTTGCAAAATGGCGATTGAAATTGACACACAGTAAGCGGTCAATATCGAGCTTACTCAATTGCACGAACTTATCGCGTAATCGAGTCAACCTTGCAGGTGCCTTGTCTTTGGCAAACAGCTCCATCGGCTGAGGTTCAAAGGTCATCACAACAGAAGGCAAGGATAGCCTGTCCGCTTGCTCAGACACTTGCTGCAATACTTGTTGATGGCCTTTATGGACACCATCGAAATTGCCAATAGTCAGCACACAACCATGATGTCGCGGGTTGATATTGTGAATGCCTCTAATCAGTTCCATTGGATACTGCTTTCTGCCTCTGTTTTACTTTACACTGTGTGAAACTGACGGATTATATACTAATCACCCTCAGTCTGTCCCAGCTTTTAGGTCTTTTAAACGCGCACCAGTTAAAAATAGAACCACTAGGTAAACTACGGCTCCTAAACCGATCAACATCCCTAGCACCGCGCTTCGGTGAGCAAAGCTCCAGCCCAGCCATACTGACATATCTTCCAGTTGCCATAAGATTGCCGCCACCATCGCCGCGCCAGCAATAGCTAAACGTATAATAAAGAAGACGGTTCGCTTAGTGATTTGGTATACCTCTGCGATGTGCAGGCCACGATACAGCAGTGCCATATTCACAAATGCCGATAGTGCCGTCGCGATAGCCAAGCCAACGTAGCCATAGAAGTACGCAAAAATTGCATTAAATACCATGTTGGTCACCATCGCAATGATGCCGTATTTCACTGGCGTTTTAGTGTCTTGACGCGAGTAATAACCCGGAGCGAGCACTTTAATCAGCATAAAGTTCAACAAGCCTGAAGCGTAAGCAAAGAGTGACAATGATGCTTGATGTACGTCTTGTGGCGAAAACTCACCTCGCATGAATAACACCATCAACATAGGTTTTGCCAGTACCATCAAACCAAGCATTGCAGGAAGGCCAAGTAAGATCACCATGCGCACCCCCCAGTCCATGGTTTGTGCGAATCCTTCATTTTGTGCGTCAACATGTTTGCGTGATAATGCTGGTAAAATCACCGTTGCAATAGCAATACCAAACAGACCTAACGGGAATTCCAACAAGCGATCTGAATAGTACAACCAACTGATCGAACCGGTTTGCAGAAAGCTGGCAATAAAAGTATCAAACAACAAGTTGATTTGGCTTACCGACACACCGAACAAAGCAGGAATCATTAAGGTTCGGATCTTCACCACGCCCGGATCGCGCCAGCCCCATTTCGGCTTAACCATAACCCCCGCTTTAATAAGGAAAGGGATTTGAAATAAGAACTGAACCAAACCACCAAGGAAAACACCGATGGCAAGACCAATCTCTGGCTGTGGCATCTGCGGCGAGATAAACCATGCTGCCAAAATGATCATCACATTGAGGAAGACAGGAGTAAACGAAGAAACCGCAAACTTACCTAGTGTATTGAGAATGGCTCCCGATAGGGCAACAAAAGTGATGAACCATAAATAAGGAAAGGTAATCTTGAGCATCACGCTAGCAAGTTCGAACTTCTCAGCCGCGGGACCACCATGCATCCAGTCTAGGAACCAACCAAAACCAAACAGTGCAGTCACCACTCCGGAACCTAGAACACCTAAGATGGTAACAATTGAGACTATCACCCCTAATGTACCCGCCGCACGAGCAATGAGCTCCCGAGTTTTATTCATGTCGCCTTGAGCATGGCTTTCCGTTAAAACAGGTACAAACGCTTGGGAAAAAGCACCTTCAGCAAACAAACGTCGTAAAAAATTAGGAATTTTATTGGCGAAGAAAAAGACGTCTGCGCTTGCTCCTGCCCCCATTAAATTTGCCACTACAACATCACGAACTAGGCCAAGAACGCGGGAAATAAATGTCATAGCACTGACGATCATGCCAGACTTGAGTAGTCGTTTACTCACTGTAACCTCGGAATATCACCATAAGACAGCTAACCCTATACTGTTTCTCTGACAGGTGCTGTAAATAGACGTCAAAAATCTATCCGCGGGTTGTAAGGAATAAGTGTGCCTTTCGCGGATAATTATTAGCATTGGTATAAAAATGCTGTTAGAATCCCCGCCATCTTAACCGCGATAACCTCTCTTACCAAAATTTGTTTTGGCTTAGATCGGTTTTTGCACAAATCATTTGACATTTAAGCGCAAATGAGGGATATTCCTCGCCCTTAAATTGTCACAGAACTAAGTTTTTGGGAGTTAGACCCTTGGCAAATAGTAAATCTGCTAAGAAGCGCGCTATCCAAGCTGAGAAACGTCGTCAGCACAATGCTAGCCGTCGCTCAATGATGCGTACTTACATGAAGAAAACTGTTGCTGCTATCGAAGCAGGCGACAAAGAAGCTGCAACTGCTGCATTCGCTGTAGTTACACCTATCCTAGACCGCATGGCAACTAAAGGCCTTATTCACAAGAATAAAGCAGCTCGCCATAAGTCTCGTTTCGCTGCACAAATCAAAGCTCTTTAATAGAGTCCTGATTTTACAGTGAAGAAAAAACCGACCTTGTGTCGGTTTTTTATATCTACAAAGTTTTCTTAATAAAAAAAGCTGGCAATGCCAGCTTTTCTTTTTCTGAATGTCCCATTTAAAGACATCAGCTTATTCATTACCCATATAACGCTCAAACTAGAAAGCACTAATAAAACACTTGAGAACAAAGCAAATTGGTCGATGAGTAGTACCCTATCATCAAAAGTTTAACGCCACTCTCAAATATTCCAACAAGTTAGATTCACACTCTAAGATGAGCAGTATATTAGGACTATTTAATTAATGTTGAGCACTCTCAGCACAATAAAGACTATGCAGTGTTTTTATTAACGCTTTCACTTCATCACTCTTTAATGTGTAGTACACCGTCTGTGCTTCTTTCCTTGTCGTGACTAACTCATCACGGCGAAGCCAAGCAAGATGCTGAGATAATGCCGACTGGCTTAGCTCTAACTTTGCACACAGCTCTCCCACGGACAGCTCTTGGTTATGCAGCATACAAAGGATTTGTAGGCGTCTCTCGTTTGCCATCGCTTTGAGCAACACGACGGCTTTTGCGGAGTTCTGCTCCATTTCTTGTAGATTCATGTGTTGGACCTCTAGCTACAACTTACTTATTCCAACCCTGGCCAGCTTGTTGTGTTGCACTGATTTATATATCTAAGAAAATCAAGATACACTTCCAGAGTCTTCATTATTAGAACCTCTAATTTAGTTGTTAGTGATACACCAATATTATCCACCAAGGATTTTAATTGGTGCGCCATCAATAATTAATAGTTTTGCTCACTAAAACAAGTATCTTGCTTACTTAGATATTATTTAGAATTATATTTTTATTGATAGTAATCTATTTATTTACGCAACGATACGGGTTTACTCAAACATTTGACTGAAATCAGCATCACAAACATTTTTTACCGCGGGGTGTTGGATCATTCGTTCCGCAAAAATCACGTAGTACTCTTCTTTTAGCCCATCGACATGGCCAATTAGCTGTAAATTTCGGTCGTCTTCAATCTCCGACATGTATACGGTCGGTGCCAAGAAAATCACATCATCGTGGTACCGAGCAAAAGCTTTCATCAACGCAACATCATCAAACTCCCCTAGCACATTGGGTTGAAGGCCTTGACGATCAAACCATTGAATAACTTTACGCCCCATAGCCGTTCGGCTCGCGGGAATCAGAAGTTTTTTTTGTTCCAAGATCTCAGGGAATCGCACATTTTCAATTTCAGAAGAAGCAAAAAAGCTCATGCTACTTTCACCCAACTTTTTGCTATAAAGGCCAGGACTTTGAGTAGAATCAACGGGACAATCCGAAAGGATCATATCTAGCTTGTGCTGAGAAAGGCGTTCAAGTAGCAGTTCGTGGGTCGATTCATAACAGCGTAAATGAATACTGTTATCTTCCGGGACGGTCGTCATCAGTACTTTACTGACCAAGCGTTTAGATAATGCATCGGCTACACCAACTTCAAATAGAATGTTCGAGTGCTGGCTGTAATTGACGATATCTAACATCTCATAGCTCAAACCGAACATCCGGTCGGCGTACTTAAACACAAGCTGACCTAACTCAGTGGGCTCAACTGTACGACCATTGCGCTTGGTTAACTTTCCTTTCATGCGCTCTTCAAGCGCTTTAATCTGTCCTGTCACGGTTTGCGGTGTCAGGAAGAGCGCGTCAGCCGCCTTAGTTACAGAGCCCTGTTTGCACACCATCCAGAAATAATAGAGATGGTTGTAGTTTAGATGTGACATGATCGAGTCCCGAAAAGAAAGTGATACTTTTTATACCAAATGTGACAGAGACAAACAATAAACTCGACAAAACCATACAATACCTTACAAAAGCATAAGTTTTACCGAAAGTATAAAGTCAATACTGTCATAAAAGTTGAACTGAGGCGCATTTTCTCTACAAAAAAAACGCAAAAACCAAACAAAACGAAACCAAAATTTAACCACTAAAATCAACAAGTTAAAAATTAATTTTCTTCTTCTTTTACGCCATTATCAAAAAGAACAATAAAAATCTCTCACAGCAAGAAATCTGTAATATTACTGAAATATTTGTTCTCTAACATCGCCCGCAGATTCAACTACAGACCGAAAAATGAACTGAAAGGTCAACGGAGAAAATTATGATGAACCAAGCTACTTCAACAGTGGCACCAATTTCGAGCACAGCTCGTTGGTTACGCTGGGCTAACTTGGCATTCATGTTATATCTGCTTCTTCTAGCAGTATCTATGGTTGGTAGTGGCTTTAAATGGGCAACTGGCGATCAAGCTAAGGTGCTATTTGAATTTGCCGCACACCCAGTTGCAGGTCTAATGATCGGCTTGGTGGCAACAGCCTTAATTCAGTCTTCAAGTACTGTAACGTCTATTATTGTAGGCTTGGTTGCAGGTGGCTTACCTGTAGAAACCGCTATCCCTATGGTGATGGGTGCTAACATTGGTACCACAGTGACCAATACGCTTGTATCTCTTGGCCACGTGCGCTGTAAAGAAGAGTTCAAACGTGCATTTGCAAGTGCAACCATTCACGACTTCTTCAACTTGCTTGCTGTCGCTATTTTCCTTCCGTTGGAAATGATGTTCGGCATTTTAGAGAAAGTTTCTCACTGGCTTGTTTCTCCACTGCTTGCTACTGGTGATATGAGCATTAAAGGCTTCAACTTTATTAAACCAATTACAAAGCCAGTCGTAGGCGCAATTAAAGAGCCACTTTCTACCTTCGGTGATACTGTTGGCGGCGTCATGCTTATTGCTTTGGGTATTGCGACTATCTTCGTTGCAATCACAGTGATGGGTAAATTAATGAAGAGCCTAATGGTTGGTCGCGCACGTGAAATTTTGAAAAACGCCATCGGTCGTGGTCCTATTCACGGCATCGTATCAGGCTCAATCGTGACCGTTCTAGTACAATCTTCCTCAACCACGACAAGTTTAATGGTTCCGTTGGTTGGTACTGGCGTGTTGAAAGTACGAGATATCTACCCTTTCACTCTGGGTGCTAACATTGGTACTTGTATTACGGCACTACTAGCAGCGACAGCGGTATCTGGAGAGTTCGCAGTATTCGCACTTCAAATCGCTCTAGTCCACTTAGTATTTAACATCATGGCGACGCTGTTTATCTTTGGAATTCCATTCCTACGTGAGATTCCGGTTAAAGGCGCTGAGATGATTTCTGAAATGGCTATTAAGAATAAAGCTGTTGTTGGTGGCTACCTAATGTCAGTATTCGTTATTCTACCAGGTGCGATTCTAGCCCTAACAACGTAACAACAACGACATACCATCGCTTATTGTTTAGGCTCCACATCGTGGAGCCTTTTTTATGATAATTAAACTGTTCAAATCGATTGTCCGGTGATAATTTGAGCCACATCAGCATGCTTATGCTGAGCTATCTCATTTGGAGTCGACAACATGACGCAGCTTAATGACGCTATTTCTGATCAGCTACTCGCAATAGACGAAAACCTAACCCAACTGGTTGCTGATATTGATATCCTCAGTAGCGTGAATCCTCTTAATTATGCTCAAGAAAGAGAACGTTTCATTAAAAACAAATATTCTCAAGAGCCTAATTTTCAATATTCAATTACTAATGTAGATACTCACAGCGCAAAGCGACGTCTATATGAGCTACCTCTAGAAAACATTCAAGACACCCAATTGCAGAGGCTGTACGCAGATGTAATTCAGTCTTATGCAGATAAACTGGATCAAGTGAATACCATAGGCACGCAAGAGTTTCTTTATAACTCCTTACGCTATTATGGGGAACCGAGCGCCAAAGATATTGCCAACGCCCATTTCATATTGCACCTTCCTACAGAAGAAGAAAAAGAACCTCAGCACGATAGCCGTGCAATAGCACGTTTCATGCAAAATTTTGCTCAACGCAATGGGTATGAATGTGAAATACAGGTGTTGGACGGGATGTTAGCAAACGCACTAGTTTCAGGATCTCGAGTCAAAATTAACCACGCGGCGTACATCACCACTGATGAGCTGGAGGCTCTTGCACATCATGAAATGGGAGTACATCTCCTAACTACGCTTAACGGTCGTCAACAACCGCTAAAAGTCCTGAGCTTAGGTTGTCCTGCCAATACCAACACTCAAGAAGGGCTGGCTATATTATGTGAGTATCTGTCAGGACATTTCAGTATCAAGCGCCTAAGAACCTTAGCCTTACGAGTTCTGGCAGTAGAGTCGATGATCAAGGATCGCGATTTCCGCCATACGTTCATGCTATTAAAAGAACAGTATAAAGCTTCTGATCTTCAAGCATTTACAACGACTGCCCGAGTCTATCGAGGTGGAGGTTTAACGAAGGATTACTTGTATCTTAGAGGATTCCGAGAGGTGCTCAATGCCTATGATAAATTGGGCGATGACTTTTCACTATTGTTGTGCGGGAAAACGGAGCTGAAGTATTTTGAGCTTATCCGCTCATTAGTGAGTAAAGAAATATTCACTCAACCTAAGTTTATTAGCCCGGCACTGTCCACACCGATGCAGACCAACCCAATTCACCGTTATATTGTCAGTGCACTAAAATAATACCTTCTAAGTACAAAAAAGAAAAAAGCTCCATTCGGAGCTTTTTCTATATCTTGAAGAACGATACTCGTTACACTGAGAATGGGTAACGAATAGGATCGTGATGCTCGTACCCTTCAACCCAAAAGTCATCCAGTGTGACCCAAGTTTCCAAATCTTCTAGAGATTTAATCTCTGGGTTGATATGGAACGTCGGCGCTTTTAATGGCTCACGTTTCAACTGAACATCGCGCATCAGTTCAAGCTGATCTTCATAAATGTGAGCATTCACAATCTTATGAAATGCCTGACCAGGTTTCTTGCCCGTAATTTGCGCCATAATCACCAAGAACACGTAAACTTGAACCATATTGAAGTTTAAGCCAAGCGGTACATCACACGAACGCTGAGTACTATTCAGGTAAAGCGTATCATCCAGCAATGAAAAATGGTGACTGTACATACAAGGACGCAAGCACCCCATGTGGAACTCACCCGGATTGTAGAAGTTCAAGATTTCACCGCGGTCATCAACACCACGCGTTAAGTCATCCACTATCTTACGTAGCTGGTCAACATGACCACCATCAGGTTTCGCCCAGGCGCGCCCTTGAACCCCATAGACACGGCCCATGTCGTCTTCACCTTTACGGTATGGGTTATTCAACCAGGCATCATTTAGGTTGGCATTGGCATCCCAGGTTTTCGTGCCCAGCTTACGAAAATCTTCCGCATTATCGTAACCACGAATATACCCTAATAGTTCTGCAACGGCCGCTTTCCAAAAACTTTTACGTGTGGTGACCAACGGAAATTGATTGTTCGCAACATCGTAGGTTAAATCCGCGTTGATTACGGTCAGGCAGCGCTTGCCTGTACGCTCATTTTCAACCCAAACACCTTGGTCAACGATGCGTTGACACAAATCTAAATACTGTTTCACACCAATACCTTACTTCGTCTTTTGTGGTAATTCGTCTTTGTAATGACCACGTTTGTATGCCCAAACCATCATGAGGACACCGATAACCACCATTGGCAGGGATAAAATCTGTCCCATGGAAATAAAGCCACCGAATAAACCCAAATGAGCGTCTGGTTCGCGCACGTATTCTACTAGGAAACGGAAGGTTCCGTAACCCGCAAGAAAGAGTCCTGAAACAGAACCTAGAGGACGAGGTTTCTTGATGAACCAATTCAAAATGAAGAAAAGGACGATACCTTCAAGCGCCATTTCATAAAGTTGCGATGGATGACGTGGCAGTGGACCGCCATTTGGGAAAACGATCGCCCAAGGCACATCCGTTACTCGGCCCCACAACTCGCTGTTCATGAAGTTACCTAAACGCCCCATACCCAAACCAAATGGCACAAGCGGCGCGATAAAGTCAGCAACACCGAAGAAAGTTCGCCCGTTTTTGTGTGCATACCAGAACATCGCGGTAATCACACCCAGTAAGCCCCCGTGGAAAGACATACCACCGGTCCACACTTTAAATAGATACAAAGGGTCAGCCAGGAAGAGCTCAAAATTGTAGAAAAGCACGTAGCCTACACGGCCACCAATCACCACGCCAAGGAAGCCTGCGAACAACAAATCAGAAACCTGCTCTCGTGTCCAACCACTTCCAGGCTTATCCGCACGTCGGTTAGCTAACCATAGAGCAAACATAAAGCCCACAAGGTACATCAAACCGTACCAACGAACCGAAACAGGACCAATAGAGATTAAAACCGGATCAATATTGGGAAATTCAATATATCCCTGAGACATAAATCATTCTCTTCTTATCACAACAAAATAAATATACCCAAGTAACCTCTAGATGCTTGGTTCAGCGAGAATGACTTGGGTACAAACTTAGAGCAGCATGGTCGCTGCAACAAACATTAAGAACACCGCGAATATCTTTTTTAATACCGCAGTTGGAAGGTTAGTTGCCAGCTTCGCACCCACTTTTGTTGTGAGCATCGAGGCCATAGCAATCGCTAATAAAGCGGGAAGATAAACATAGCCAATACTGTATGAAGGTAAGCCTTCCACTTTATAGCCATGTAAGATGAAGCCGATCATACCAGAAATAGCAATCACGCAACCACAAACGGAGGATGAGCCCACCGCTTTACGCATCTCTATCCCATGTTTATTTAAAAATGGTACCGACAGTGAGCCACCACCAATACCAGCAAGGCTTGATACGACACCAATTCCCGTGCCGTAAACTACAGTCACAGGGCTGCTCGGCATAGGTTTACTGCTCGTAACTTTAATGGAACGAAACATTTGTACTGACAGGCAAAGAACAATGACACCAAACACTTTCGGCAAATAGTGTGTAGGGATCCACTCAGCAATATTGGCACCAACAAAGCCACCAATGACCACACCAGGCATCAACCATTTTACGACAAACATATCGACATTGCCGAGCTTAAGGTGATTCATCGCCGATGAGCCAGACGTGACAATAATACTCGCTAACGAAGTGGCTAAGGCCATGTGCATACTCATTTCTGGAGAGATCCCAGCAAGGGGAAGCAAATACAACAAGGCAGGAACAACAATCAAACCACCACCGATACCGAGTAACCCCGCCATCACACCCACAAAAGCGCCTAGCGCCAACAATAACAAAAATAAAGAGACGGTCACGATTTCCTACTTTTTACCTGCACGGATAAAGCCCGCAAAGCCCTGTTGAATGAAGAAGTCATGCATCATTTGATGAATGTCCTCCCCATAGGACTTTGTCATTGCTTGCTCCGCTAATTTTTCTAATTCTTCTTGTTGACTATGACGAATCAAATATTTCACCTTAGCCACGTTGGAGGTGTTCATACTCAAACTGGTATACCCTAACCCAAGTAAGAGAAGAGCGCCAAATGGATCACCCGCTAGCTCACCACAAATACACACGGGCACCTGATATTTATCACACACCTCATGGATTTGCTTAAGCGCTAACAGTACCGCAGGATGCATAGATTCATAGACATCCGCTACGCGCGAATTGTTCCTATCTACCGCTAATAAATACTGAGTTAAATCGTTTGTCCCGACAGAAACAAAATCAACACGGTGAGCAATCGTTGGCAACAGATACACCATCGATGGTACTTCAATCATGACCCCAATTTGTGGGAATTGAATTCTATCATCAAGCAAAACGGCTTCGCTGTGAGCTTGATTAATCAAGCTAATGGCATCGTCTAGCTCTTTTACCCCTGACACCATTGGCAATAAGATACTTAAGTTTCCGCTTTCTGCACTCGCTCTTAACATTGCACGCAGCTGGATCAAGAAAATGTCTGGATGATCCAATGTAAAACGAATGCCACGCCAGCCTAGAAACGGATTATCTTCTTCGATGGGCAAATACGGCAAAGGTTTGTCACCACCAATATCCAAAGTACGCATCACTACTCGTTGATTCGGATAGCTGTTAAGTATTGCTTGGTATTGATGATACTGCTCATCTTCCGAAGGAAAGTGATGCTGAAGTAAAAATGCAATCTCAGTTCGGTACAACCCAACACCATCAACACCTGTGTTGATGGCAATATTAATGTCTGCACTGAGTCCCGCATTCAGCATAATTTCGATATGGTGATTATCTTGCGTAACCGCAGGGAGTGCGAGGTCCTTGTTTACCATGGCAAACAATTCAGACTCTTCGCTTACTAAGCTGCGATACTCTCGCAACAACTGGCGGTTTGGCTCTAAGAAGATCTCCCCCGTATAGCCGTCGACTATCCCGAGTTTGCCATTCACCACATCCGGATTAATGTTTGCGCCCATGACTGCAGGGACCCCAAGAGCTCGAGATAAAATGGCAGCGTGAGAGTTTGCGCCTCCCTCTAATGATACGACGGCTAACAAGAACTCTTTAGGTACAGAAGCGAGCAAGGTGGCAGTGAGTTCATTCGCCACCAAAATAATGGGACGATCAATTGCAGAATTTTCTTGCTCGCTGTTGTGCAGAAAATAGAGCAGCCTTTGCCCTAACTCTCGGATATCTTGCGCTCTTTCACGCATGTATACATCCGACATTCTGGCAAATCGATTCGAGTATGACTCTACAACTTGGCGTAACGCCCAGTCTGCCCTGTCTCCTTTTTCAATCTGCTTCTTCAAATCACCGCGAAGCATCGGATCATTCAGTAAGTGAGTAAACAGATCGAAGATCGCCAGCGCATCTTTGTTGATTTCACTGTCCAGTTTTTTCCGCATGCGGCGAAAGTCATTTAACGCTCGCTCTATGGCCACCAGTAGTGTCTCGTGCTCGCGTTCCTTATCTAACGTGGACGAAGGGAAAATATCCGATAAACTCGGCTGGGTATTGTCGAACCAAAACTCTCCAATCGCGACACCAGTAGACGCAGGCAAACCTTTTAATACCGTGGGTTTAGATGCTAACTGCCAATGCCCAAGATTCTGCGCATGTGCAATGAGCACCGCTAACTGAGCGGATAAGGTAACAAGAAACGATTCTTCCATTTCACTAAACAAGCGCGGCGTTTTTTGTTGGATCACCAACACACCTAAAACTTGTTTACGATGAATGATTGGAGTAGCTAAAAAAGAGTGGTAAATCTGTTCGCCGAGTTGAGGAAAGAATTTGAACTCGGGGTGTTTTGAGGCTTCGGCAAGGTTAAGGGGTTCAGCGCTTCGTTTTACCAACCCAACCAAGCCTTCATTGAAGTTGATATGAATACTATCACCTTCAAAAATAAGGCCTTGAGTTGCCATTAACTCAAGGCGCTGCATTTCTTCATTAGCAAGATAGATAGTACAGCACTCAGTACTAAGGGCAGCACAAGTCTCTTTCACCAATATATCGAGTGCCAGATGCACATCATCGACCCTGGAGACTTTCTCAACTATTTCCCTTAGCTGACTGAGCATGATTATCCTCTACGTTGCTTTTTTCTTTTCCCTTTCGCTTTTCTCTCTCGAAAAGGCATGGCTAAGGATGCAAATTCTTTCATCGCTCGTCGATAAACATCTCGCTTGAAAGAAACAACTTGCCTAACTGGATACCAGTAACTTACCCAGCGCCAACCATCAAATTCAGGGGATTTTCCGCGTTGCATATTAATGCGAGACTCATCGCATTCTAATCTCAGCAGAAACCATTTCTGTTTTTGGCCGATACAAACAGGCTTGGAGTCCCAACGCACCAATCGCTTTGGTAGCTTAT
>NZ_JAWOUN010000027.1:0-43789 GCF_033339395.1 Vibrio sp. 397
GGTAGTTCAGTTGGTTAGAATACCGGCCTGTCACGCCGGGGGTCGCGGGTTCGAGTCCCGTCCACTCCGCCACTTATTTGAGCGTCGTCTCAATAAACACGAATTACAGGGGTGTAGCTCCAATTGGCAGAGCAGCGGATTCCAAATCCGCGTGTTGGGAGTTCGAATCTCTCCACCCCTGCCATACTCTAAAGCCTCAGCAGTAATGCTGGGGCTTTTTTGCATCTGAAGAAAAGAGAATCTGACTAGTTGGAGAGTTGTCGATTCCTTTCATACCAAAGTATCGGGGGATTGAGAGTTCATATCTCCGGGATATTGGTCCACTTCACCTATCCCCCATGTTCATAAGCTCTGGCTTAGGTCAGGGGCTCTTTTATTCCTAACGTATAGTTTCGACGTCAGGTGTATGTTTATCCAACGAATATGGCATACCTTTGCTTCAGATAGTTTTATTTTCTAGTAATGTAATTACTAAATGTTGATGTATCGCTTTGCTCTTTCTGTTTTACCTTCGAATTTCATAACACTTTTTCTTCGTTATCGAGCACATCTGATTCACAATCTATTGAAAGGTCAGTGGTTACATTGGCTTGGATGATTACTGACTTGGTTCCTGTTATCATCATGCATTAATGCTAATAATTAGGAAGTAAGTTTATGCCACATTTTCGATTCCGTGCTGTAGAGCCACAAGCTGTTCAGGCATTATCAAAACCCCTTACGGATGAACTTCAGCCTCTAATGGACTGTCCGCGTGAGGATTTTACTTTTGAGTATATCTACACTACGTTTTTCAATGAGGGTGAGGTGAGTGCTGCATATCCTTTTGTCGAAGTGCTTTGGTTCGACCGTGGCCAGGTAGTGCAAGATGAAGTTGCCAAGCTTATTACGCAACAAGTGCGCGGTATCGCTGGTGCCGATATTGATGTTGCAGTTATCTTTTCCGCCTTATCTCCTAAAGCTTATTACGATAATGGCGAACACTACTAAAGGTTAAAGGCTATGAGGCTGAGTTTCATTGTAACTTTGGGTTTATGTTTCTCAGCTTCAGTATGTTCTACTCCTTGGGAGTCTGTGGTTAATCCTACCCGAAACTCTTCCTCCTCTATTGGTAGTTATGCTAACGGTTGTTTAGATGGTGCATTACCCTTGCCTCTCGATGGCGTTGGTTATCAAGTCTTACGTAGTAAAACGAAGCGCTACTATGGGCACCCTAAAACGATAGGGTTTATTGAAAATCTGGCGCTTAAAGCTCATCAAAATCTCAACACCACTCTGCTAATTGGTGATTTGTCTTTACCTAGAGGTGGAAGGTTCTCCTCTGGTCATTCTAGTCATCAAACTGGGTTAGATATCGATATCTGGTTAAGACTTGCTGACCAACCGCTTTCTTATAACGAATTACAACTTCCTAAGCCCATGAGTGTGGTGGATTTAAAAGGTTATTCCATACTTAATCATCGCTGGGAAGAACGACACTTTAAACTAATTCGGTACGCTTCAAAAAGTAAGGATGTTGCACGAATTTTTGTACATCCTGTTATTAAGGAGCAACTTTGCTTGCAAGAAAACGGCAAAGATCGTTCTTGGTTACGTAAAGTGCGTCCATGGTGGGGGCATCACTACCACTTTCACGTCAGGTTGTCTTGTCCTGATTCGAGCGACTATTGTGTTGAACAATCACCACCTCCAGTAGGCGATGGCTGCGGTGCTGAGCTTGCAAGTTGGGCCCCGAAAGCGAAACCTATTGATACCCCTCCACGGGTAAAAACAACCTCTAAGCCCAAACGAAAAAAAGTCGTTCCACCTCAATGCTTGCCGCTTATCAATCCTAATTAGTGTTACTCTCCAGGTTTATCTGTATTTGGTGATCTCTTTTATGAAACTGGAGAAACATCATACTTTTGTCTACATTGAATAATACCAATACAAAAACTAACCCAATTAGTTTTGGGGACATATTATAGAAATCTAAATTAAACAAAGAGTTGTAGTATGGGTAAGTTGTAACTTCTTTGTTTAGAAAAAGATCTTTCGTCACGATACTCTGGTTTCTTAGCAATATGTCTGTCAGTTGGCTAAAAAGCGATAACAACGCAGACAAGTGTGTAAGGCAGGGATATGCCCTTTTCCTGTTAGAAGAGTAAATCAAGGACAAAACCATGACTATGATTTGTGCAAAAGAATTTGCAGAGTGGTTAAGACACAGATTTAGCAGTGATACTAAAGGAGTCTCTTTGACTCGAGAGGATGTGAATCACCTGACTGGGCGTCAACGCCTTGATCCGGGTTTTGTTAATGATGTGCATTATGAGCTGATGCAATATGGGATGGCTTTCGTTACTGATACGAGCCGAGAAAACTTTTATTTAATACCTGTTTCTCAAGCGGAAAATTGGCGTGAGAGACTAGAGTATCATTTTGAAAAAGAGCTATTCTGCAATATTATCCCTATTGAAAAATCAGGTTGAGAAAAGGTTCAACTTTGATGCCAAAGTTGAACCTAATTGCTCTTATGCTAACCCTTGAATAATCACGAATTTTTCAAGCAACTGCTCTTCAGTTTCGACATGGTTCGGATCAGTGATTATGCATTTTGTAATTGGACACACTGACTGACAGGTCGGCTTTTCGTAATGCCCCTTACACTCTGTACATAGCGCTGGATCAATTTCGAAAATGCTCTCTCCCATACTGATTGCCCCATTGGGGCATTCGGGATCACACATGTCGCAGTTAATGCATTTATCAGTAATGAGCAAGGCCATGGTTACTTACCAGTCGGGTTACGGGTGTCCTGCCCTGAGTTTAGATTACGCATTAATAGGCCATATTCTAAATCTAGCTCTGCTGGTACTGGAATGAATACAAAGTGACCGTTTCCTTTCGCGTCTTCAATAGACTCTGACTTGCGGTTTTCCATTGCCTCTAGCGTGAAAACAATATTGCCTTTTGGCGTCATTAGTTCAAGGCTATCACCGACAAGAAACTTATTTTTTACTTCTACTTCAGCCATGTCACCACGACGTTTGCCAGTGAATTCACCAACAAACTGTTGAGCATCAGAGACTGAGTAACCGTAATCGTAGTTTTGGTAAGTATCGTGTGTATGACGGCGTAGGAAGCCTTCAGTGTAGCCACGGTGAGCTAGGCTTTCTAGTGTACCCATTAGGCTTTCATCGAATGGTCGACCTGCTACAGCATCATCAATTGCTTTACGATAAACTTGAGCGGTACGTGCGCAGTAGTAGAACGATTTAGTACGACCTTCAATTTTCAATGAGTGAACACCCATCTTAGTTAAGCGTTCAACGTGCTGAACCGCTCGTAGGTCTTTAGAGTTCATGATGTAAGTACCATGCTCATCTTCGTAAGCCGCCATTTTTTCTTCTGGACGGTGCGCTTCAGAAAGCAGAACGACTTCATCTGTTGGTTTGCCGCGACCAATTGTGGTTTCAGGGCGCTCGTCTTGTACTTCGACAGGCTGTGCTTCAGTCGGGTCGAATTTCTCTACGATATCACCAGCGTCGTTTTCTTTACCCTCTTCAACTTTGTATTCCCAGCGGCATGCGTTAGTGCAAGTGCCTTGGTTAGGGTCACGTTTGTTGATATAGCCAGAAAGTAGGCAACGACCTGAGTAAGCCATGCATAATGCACCGTGAACGAATACTTCAAGCTCAGTTTCAGGGCAATGCTCACGAATTTCTTCGATTTCTTCTAGAGACAGCTCGCGAGAAACGATCACACGTTCCACGCCATTCGCTGCCCAGAACTTAACGGTCGCCCAGTTTACAGCGTTTGCTTGTACAGAAAGGTGAATTGGCATTTCTGGGAAAGCTTCACGAACCATCATAATTAGGCCTGGATCTGACATGATCAATGCGTCAGGACCCATCTCTACGATTGGCTTAAGATCACGGATGAACGTTTTTAGCTTCGAGTTGTGTGGTTGAATGTTACATACCACATAAAGCTTTTTGCCTAGGGTGTGGGCTTCATCGATACCGATTTTTAGGTTCTCGTGGTTAAACTCGTTGTTACGTACGCGAAGGCTGTAGCGAGGTTGGCCAGCGTAAACTGCATCTGCCCCGTAGGCGAATGCGTAACGCATGTTTTTCAGGCTGCCCGCTGGAGATAGTAGCTCAGGCACGAATGCTTTCTCAGTTGTCATTGCTCAATTCTCTTTTATCTGATCACAAGTCAGGCCAATTCCACCTAATGGAAATGGGGTGCAAATTTTACGTCAAAATGTGAACTGTGACTAGGGTAATTGTGTTTCAGATAGAAAAACACCCTCAAAAAAAGTGAGGGCGTTATGGTTAACCTTTATACAATATTATGCGTTAGGATTCGGTAAGCCGCCTAGCGCGTCGTATAGGTTGGGAAGGAAAGCACTGAACTCTCCACACATTAGAGAGAAGTCTGCATCAAATCGAGCTGCTTGATCTTCACGTGGAATATCATCGTTTTGATCTTTCAATTCATCAGAGAATTTTAGACGTTTGATGCCCGCATCTTCCGTCATAATGAACTCAATACGATCTTGCCAATTAAGCGCAAGTTTCGTCACGACTTTATCCGCAGCGATGTGGTTGCGGATTTCATCAGTGGTTAGCTCTTGCTTCTTACAGCGAATCACACCACCTTCTTCAAGTACGGATTTTAGCTCAGCTTCGTCCATCATGCTGATACCTTGAGGTGTGTCACCGCTTTTCACCCACTCGGTTAGCGTAGTTTCAATCGCCACTTCTGGAATAGCAGGAACAACAGGTAGACTACCCATGGTTTTACGAAGCAATGCTAATACATCTTCTGCTTTTTTATAGCTGCTTGCATCAACAAGGATAAAACCTTCTTTTGGCATGATGAGCACGTGAGTGTGGCTGCTGCGGCTGAATGCGCGCGGCAGTAAATCCATTACGATGTCATCTTTCAGGTTGTCTTTCTCTTTCTTCTTCAGAGGACGACCTTCTTGCGCTTCCATTGCTTCTACTTTTGCATTCAATGATTCTTTGATCACAGAGGCAGGTAGCATTTTCTCTTCTTTCTTGGCGCAAATCAGAATGCGGTTTTCTGACACGTGAGTCATCATATCGCCATGTCTACCCATTGCACTGACCCAGCCAAATTTCTGTTTGTCTTGACTGCCACACGGGGTGAATTGGAATTCAGACAGCTGAGTTTCTAGTTGTTCGGCGTTAAAAGTAACCTCGCGGTTAACGCGGTATACCAGACAGTTTTTAAACCACATAAATCTTCTCTAGGCTTGATGACAAGGGACTAATCATAGGGAATTTTTGTGCTGATGTCTTAATAGAAATGAAAAATATCCGAATGAACCTCAAAAGAAAGTTATATGAAAATTTGTTTTCAAAGGTCACAAAAGTGTCATAATTGGTAGTGATAATGCTTATGCATAGAGAGGCGCTTTGTCTCTTAAATTCATTAGCTCAACGAACATAAGGTTACTCAATTATGTCTAGAAGGATTCTGGTTGTTGAAGACGAAGCTCCTATTCGCGAAATGCTGTGCTTCGTACTTGAGCAGAAAGGTTACCAAGCGGTAGAAGCGGAAGATTACGATACTGCAGTAACCAAACTGGCTGAACCCTTCCCTGATTTAGTTTTACTGGATTGGATGTTACCAGGCGGTAGTGGCATTAACTTCATCAAACATATGAAGCGAGAGGAATTAACGCGCAACATTCCAGTTGTGATGCTTACCGCTCGTGGTGAAGAAGAAGATAAAGTGCGCGGTTTAGAAGTCGGTGCGGATGACTACATTACCAAGCCATTCTCTCCTAAAGAGTTGGTTGCACGCTTAAAAGCGGTGATTCGTCGCGTTACCCCGACTGCACTAGAAGATGTAATTGATGTACAGGGATTAAAGCTTGACCCTGTATCGCACCGTGTTACGGCTAATGATGCGCCATTAGACATGGGCCCAACAGAATTTAAGATGCTTCATTTTTTCATGACGCATCAAGAACGCGTATACAGCCGTGAGCAGCTATTAAACAATGTTTGGGGCACCAACGTGTATGTCGAAGACCGTACAGTCGATGTCCATATTCGCCGTCTGCGTAAAGCGTTGGAAGCAGCAGGGCATGATAAGCTGATCCAAACTGTTCGTGGTGCTGGATACCGCTTCTCGACGAAGGCATAAATTAACACGCAGCTTATCGGTACCATTTCTGGAGTTATGAGTGGTTGAAAGATTAACGTGGAAAAAGCTGGCCTGGGAGCTGGCTTTTTTTTACACCCCATGGGTGATAGTAGGTTGGATATTCGGTTATATGCCGTGGTTGCTTTTGGCTGCTACGGCATTGCAGCTTGTGTGGCATTTGCATAACCAAGTACGTTTATCTTCTTGGTTATGGGATGAAAAACGCCTCACGCCACCATCTGGTAGTGGTAACTGGGAATCTTTGTTCAATGGGTTGTATCGCTTACAACAGCGCCAACGCCGTAAACGAAAAGAGCTTACTAATCTTATTCGTCGATTCCGAAATGGTGCAGAATCGCTACCCGATGCCGTAGTGGTATTCCGTGCTGAAGGTAATATTGTTTGGTGCAACAAGCTGGCTCAGCACTTACTGGGCTTCCATTGGCCAGAAGATTCAGGTCAACCTATCTCCAATCTCATTCGTACACCTGATTTTATCAAGTACCTCAACAAGAAAGACTTCTCAGAGCCATTAGAAATGCGTTCACCACTCAACGTCGAACGCATGCTGGAATTGCGTATCGTACCGTATACCGAGGGTGAGCACTTGATGGTAGTGCGTGATGTGAGCCAATTAAAACAACTTGAGGGAATGCGTCGCAACTTCTTTGCCAACGTATCTCATGAACTGCGTACACCAATGACGGTGCTACAAGGTTATCTTGAGATGACAGAAGACCCTGATATGGTCGTGGGTCCAATGTGGAGCAAAGCTCATGGTGTCATGACGGAGCAGCTCAACCGCATGAACAGTTTGGTGAACCAACTACTGACACTATCTAAAATTGAAGCGGCACCTATGCATGAACTTGAGGAAGTCGTGAATGTGCCTGCGATGCTTGAAGTGTTAGAAAAAGAGGCAGTTAGCCTTAGTGGGGACAATCAACATAAATTGAAATTTGATGTTGATGCTAGCCTACGCGTGTTGGGCGATGATGACCAGTTACGTAGTGCTATCTCTAACCTCGTTTATAATGCCGTCAAATACACGCCGCCTGGTGCAAACATTAATGTTTGCTGGTTCCAGACCTCTCAAGGCGCATGCTTAGAGGTGGAAGATAGTGGTGATGGTATTGAACCTCAGCACCTACACCGACTTACCGAGCGTTTTTATCGAGTGGATAAAGCAAGATCACGTGATACTGGTGGAAGTGGTTTAGGGCTAGCCATTGTAAAACACGCGCTGAGTCACCATGACTCTCATTTAGAAATTCACAGTGAAGTAGGTGTGGGCAGTAAGTTTTCTTTCGTATTGCCTGAGCGTTTGGTGGTGAAATAATGGCTTTACGATTGGCAAAAACATTCAGTTTATTCGCGCTTGTTTGTTCTTTTATGGCTGCCGCTCAAGATAAACCATTGCCGACTTATCATAAAACGACGGGGATTGTCGGGAACTTGCTCTCTGTTGGCTCCGATACACTTGCGGGTATGACAACGCTTTGGGTTGAAGAGTTTAAATCCATTTACCCGAATATTAATGCGCAAGTCCAAGCATCTGGCTCTTCTACTGCCCCTCCAGCATTGACCGAACAAACAGCTCAGTTTGGTCCCATGAGCCGCCCTATGCGTTTAAGAGAGGTTGAAGCGTTTGAACGTGAACATGGCTACAAGCCAACGGCGCTTAGGGTAGCCATCGATGCAATCGGTATTTTTGTTCATCAAGATAATCCAATTCAAGGTCTTAACTTTAGTCAATTAGATGCTTTGTTTTCTGCCACGCTACGCTGTGGCGAAAGTCAATTTGTAACAAACTGGCAGCAACTCGGTCTTGAATCACAGTGGGCAAAGCGAAACGTACAGTTGTTTGGTCGTAACTCCGTTTCTGGAACTTATGGTTACTTCAAAAGTAATGCCTTGTGTGGCGGCGATTTCAAGACTCGAGTTAACGAGCAGCCAGGCTCCGCGTCAGTTGTGCAAGCTGTAGCGTCAACCATCAGTGGAATTGGTTATTCCGGTGTCGGTTATCGAGTGGCAGGCGTGCGCTTAGTCCCTGTGGCTAAAATGGGAAATGACTACGTGACTCCAACGCGAGAACATATTGTTAGTGGTAAGTACCCACTATCACGTTACTTATATGTTTACGTGAATAAGCACCCTGATTACCCATTAACACCAATTGAAGCTGAGTTTATTCGCTTTATCTTTTCTGCTCAGGGACAAGCGTTGGTTGAGAAAGATGGTTATGTGCCCATTACGGCAGACTTTGCAGAAGAAGAGTTAAAAAAAGTCGGCCTGTAAGCCGACTTTTTATTTAGGTATGGACAGTACGAGATCAGAAAGTGAGTGTCCACTTCGCGCTGTCCCAACGTTCTTGTTCTTCCTGTAAATCCGCGTGAAGTAATTTATTGTTTTCTAGCCATGCTTCATCTGTGCATGTGAGAATCCATTCGTCATTTTTGATAGATAAGGTGATATCAGGCAATGGATCTTCATTACGCTGCCCATTTAATACGATAGAAAGTCGTAATATTTTGATGAGGCTTATAACGTCACTCTGTTTATAGAGGTTGAAATCTGGTAGTTCTTGCAATTTGAGCGCTTTACGCTGGAAGCGAGCTAATGTTGCAAGCACTAATTGCTGCTCACGGTTGAAACCTTGTAGGGTGGAGTGCAACAGAATATAAAAAGAGTGGCGATGGAAACTACGCAAGTTGATACTTAATCCGACTTCATGAAGCAACGCTGCCCATTCTAGTAAGTCAAATAACTCACTCTTTTTCTTAATGCCTAGTTCAGAGCGTACCTGACATAACATCTCACGTGCATGCCCCTTAACACGAGCGGCATGCTCTAAGTCGACTCGGTGCTTGTTGGCTAAATTTTCTGTGGTGCGCATGCGAATATCGGAGCGTGCGAAACGTTCTTCCATTTCGTACAACAGGCCTTCGCGTAGAGCACCATCGGAGAAAAACATTTGCTCAATGCGAAGCGCTTTGAAAATCGCGGACAAAATCGCTACGCCTGCTGCGAATACGGGTTTACGTTCTTCTGTTAGACCCGCCAGCTCAATATCTTCAATGGAATCAAATTTACACAGAGTTTCGATAAGTGTATCCAGTCGACTCGCTGTGATCAGGCCATCTTCAAAACCTAATCCTACTAGCACTTCTTGAATCGCCTTGATGGTTCCTGATGAGCCGAGAGCAATATCCCAGCCCTTTTTACGATATGTTGAAGCGATGGACTCGAGTTTTTGTTCGGCAGCTAACATCGCCTTGCTGAAGTTTTTTCCTGACAGTTTGCCGTTTTTAAAGTATTGCTCTGTAAAACTGACACATCCCATCTGTTTACTGTTGAGAAGCTCAGGCTCAAATTCTTGTCCAATAATCATTTCGGTACTGCCGCCTCCGATATCGATGACTAGTTTGGAGTTGGATTCTACTTGAGTGTGCGCGACGCCTAAGTAAATCAGGCGGGCTTCTTCTTCTCCAGGGATAATTTCTATCGGGAAAGGCATCACTTCTTTCGCACGCTCGATGAAAAGGTGGGCATTTTTAGCGCGTCTTAGTGTGTGTGTGGCGGCGATACGTACATTTGACTCATCAAGCCCTTGCAGCCTCTCAGCGAACATGGCTAAGCATTCTAGCGCACGCTCCATTGCGGCGTGACTTAAGTTCATTTCACTGTCGAGTCCTGATGCTAAGCGAACACGTTGTTTATGACGACTAACCAGTTGTAGGTCACTGCCAACAACTTTGGCCACCACCATATGGAAACTGTTTGAGCCGAGGTCTATCGCGGCAATGTAGCGAGTATCTTGTTCAAGTATTTGAGGCATCTGAATTTTGTTTTCTAGTTTGCTTTTCTATATTTTTAAGATAGTCATAGATAGCGATTTGAGAGCGAACTTTTTTGCGATTACCTCGTGGTACGTAAGCGTTACTCATTTCTTTATCTATTAAACGAGCCTTTACTGTATCGGTAAAATGGATATTCGTTATATCAATAATTCTCTGTTTCAAACGTGGATCACGGACTGGTACTGCTACCTCGATACGGTGATCAATATTTCTTGTCATCCAGTCTGCGGAGGAGATATAAACTTGCGGATCGCCATCATTGTGGGTGATCACCACGCGAGGGTGCTCAAGAAAGCGGTCAACAATACTGATGATGCGAATATTGTCGCTGATCCCCTCAATGCCCGGTACTAATGAGCACATACCTCGAATGATCATGTTTATTTTTACACCGGAAGTACTTGCTCCATAAAGCTTATTGACGATGCCTTTATCGACTAGGTTATTGACCTTGATCGTAAGAGCGGCTTTTTTCCCTAGCTTGGCATTCGCAATTTCATTATCAATTAAGCGGTAGATTTGGGTTCGAGAATTACGAGGAGATACCATAAGGTGATTGAACTTCACTGGTCGGTATGGATTCTCAATGTAACCGAAGACATTACGGACTTCATTAGTGATTTCTTGATCTGCCGTAAGCAGGGAGAAGTCGGTATAAATTCGTGCCGTCTTCTCATGGAAGTTGCCTGTGCCGATGTGTGCGTAGCGAATAATTTCTTCACCTTCGCGGCGGCTAATCATCAGTAGCTTTGAGTGAATCTTAAGACCAGGCGCACCAAAGATGACGTGCACACCCGCTTCGGTTAATACTTTTGACCATTCGATATTGGCTTCTTCATCAAAGCGAGCTTGCAGTTCGACGACCACAGTGACATTTTTGCCGTTGTGCACCGCATCAATTAAAGAGTTCATCAAGCGAGAATCTTTCGCGACGCGATAAATGTTAATCTTGATACTAAGTACTTTGGGATCGAAGGAGGCTTGGCGCACTAACTCACTAATATGGTCAAAAGTGTGGTAGGGATAATAGAGCAGAATATCTTTCGCTTTAATCGCGTCAAAGCTGTTGGCATAACCTTCGAAATCGGCACATTTCATTGGCGGGAGAGGTTTATTTTCAAGATATTCTCGTCCAACATTTGGAAAGCCGATGAAGTCTTTAAAGTTGTGATAGCGTCCGCCGGGGATAAGGTTATCGTAGTTAGAGATATTAAGTTTGTTACACAGAAACTCTAACATTTGAGGCGGCATATCGCGTTCGTAGACGAAGCGAACGGGCTTTGCTGTCAGTCGCTGATTGACACCCTCTGACATTTGTTCAAGCAAGCTGTACTCGATTTCATTGCGTAAATCGTATTCAGCGTCACGCGTCATTTTCATCGCATAGCCGCTAAGCTCATCATAATCAAAAAAGCCTTTGAACAGCTCGTCCAAACAGTGGCGGATAATATTATCAAGTAAGATGATGGTTTTTCGACGCTTTCCTTTCTGTTCTGGTACCATCACAAAGCGGGGAAGGTGATCGGTCGGAATTTCGATCAGAGCGTACTGGTAATGTTCTTCTTTACGCAGTTCTACGGCGATGTAAGCGTACTCGTCTTTGAGAAATTGCAGAACATCGATCTCGTCTTTCATTAGGAGGGGAGTGATATGCGGCATTACCTCTCTACGGAAGTATTTTGCGATCCACTTTTGTTGCGATTCATCCAGTTGTTGTTCGTTGACCAAGAAAATGCGACGTCGTGCCATTTCTCGAATCAATTCGCTGTAAAGCTCATCAAATTGTTCGTTAAGCTTTAGTGCTTTCGACTGCATTTTGGTTAACAGTCGTTTAGGGCTATCACTGCCACCGCGCTCTTGGCTGATTAGGATTCTGCGCTTCACGTCCGCAAAGCGTACTTTGTAAAATTCATCTAAATTGTTGGAAAAGATCCCAAGAAAGCGAATACGTTCGATCAAAGGGACGGTTTTATCGGCAGCTTCTTGTAATACTCGTTCGTTGAAAGACAACCAACTCAGCTCTTTTTCTATATATAGTTTTTCTGCGCTCATAACCTTACCTAGCCAAAAGTGAAGTAATACGTACTCATCTTGGAAAAATGGATGAGTGAGAACATTATGAGATTTTCATTACAGATTTATTTCATACCACGCATTGCATAAGAGTTGTATTCTTTTCAGGTGTTTAATGTGATCTGTAATATAATTGTCATCTTAACGACATATTCTAGTACTAAGTCAAAAAAGGTAGAGATTTAAATGGCACAAGCCGAGTTTTCATTGCAGGAAAAAGATAAGAAACGACTGATAAAAGATCGTTTAGTTCGACTTGCAGTGACATCCGGTGGTGTCGGCGTACTCGCGGCGCTTATTTTGATCTTTGTCTACCTCGCCATGGTGATCATTCCGCTTTTTTCTGATGCGGAGATCAAAACCAACCAAGCCATTCGAGCCACTCATATTGAAACACCACTTGCGATTTCAGTGGATGATTACGCTCAGCTTGCGTTCGTCCTAACCCAAAGTGGTGAGATTCAATATTTGTCGATGGACGATCCTACGAAACCTGCGGTGTATAAACAGCAAATCGTCCAGAAACCCGTCGCTTTCTCTCAATCTGCTCCTGGGCTAGGTTGGTATGGATTTGTTGATGGGCAGGGTAAAGCGAACCTTTTCAAGCCAGAATTTAATGCCACATTGAGAGAAAATACACGTCCTCCGGAAGTGATTGAGCTAGACACCAGCATGGATCTGACACTAAGTACGCCTCAAGATCCTGTGACTCAGTTTGTATTTGCAGCTTCGACGCCCTTACCAACGGTTGTTTGGCAGACGCAAAGCGGTGAAGTGAAAGCTCGCTGGCAAGTGGCTTCGTCTTTGGGTACGTCTCCTACAACGATCGATTTTACGTTCTCTTCAGGCTTTAATACGCCTCAGCAAATGTTGTTGACACCTGACGGTGAAACGCTTTATTTGCGCGATGGCTCTGAGTTGATCGTGTTAAAGAAAACCGCACGTAAATTTGCTGTGCGAGAGGTGGTCGATCTCACTCAAGGTGATAAGAAGCATTCCGTTCGTACGATAGACTTATTGGCTGGTGCTTACTCGCTTTTGGTGACGCACAACGATGGTCGGGTGTCGCAATGGTTTGATACGCTGCAAGAAGAAAAACGCACGTTAACGCATATTCGTGATTTTAAATTGGCATCAGAGCTTAAGTATTTGTTGCCGGATTCTCATCGAAAAGGATTTTATAGCTTTTACACCAACGGCACGTTGCAAAGCCATTATACAACCAGTGAAAAACTGGTGTTGTTTAAGCGTGCGTACAATCAAGCGCCCGCAATCGCAGCAATGTCTAACAATGAACGCTACTTAATCACTTGGCAAAATAATGCGTTAAATGTTGCGGAAGTGGACAATGCCTATCCAGAAATTTCATTGTCCTCATTATGGCAAGAAGTGTGGTACGAAGGGTATCCTGAGCCTGAATTTGTGTGGCAATCGACTTCGGCGAGCGATAACTTTGAGGCTAAGTTCAGCCTAGTACCTATTGCGTTTGGGACGATAAAAGCGGCGATGTTTGCGATGCTGTTTTCAGTACCGCTCGCAGTGCTAGGTGCTATTTATACGGCTTACTTTATGTCGCCACGCATGCGTCGTGTCGTAAAACCGTCGATTGAGCTAATGGAAGCACTGCCGACGGTGATCATTGGTTTCCTCGCGGGGCTGTGGTTCGCGCCTATTGTCGAAGATCACCTGATTACGATCGTCGTTATGCTGTTTGTTTTGCCCTTGAGCACCATGATTATGGGCGGGCTATGGGCATTAATACCGCAACCTTTGCGGAATCGTCTGCCTAATGGTTGGCATGCTTTAGTGCTCATGCCTGTCATATTGGTACTGATTGGGCTTGGAGTGTGGATTTCGCCTACGATTGAGCAGACGTTCTTTGGTGGCGATATGCGCTTATTCTTAACCGAGCATGGTATTGGTTACGATCAACGCAATGCATTGGTGGTGGGGCTAGCGATGGGGTTTGCTGTTATCCCGACGATTTTTACCATTGCCGAAGATGCCATTTTCTCTGTACCGAAGCATTTATCGGATGGCTCTTTGGCATTAGGGGCCACGCCTTGGCAAACTTTAATCTATGTTGTCTTGCTTACTGCAAGCCCAGGTATTTTTTCTGCCATTATGATGGGCCTGGGACGCGCCGTTGGCGAAACCATGATTGTGTTAATGGCAACGGGCAATACGCCATTAATGGATTGGAATATTTTGGAAGGATTGCGCAGCCTGTCGGCGACCATCGCCGTTGAGTTGCCAGAGTCGGAAGTTGGAAGTTCGCATTATCGCCTGCTATTCCTAGCTGCATTGATTTTGTTTGTGTTTACGTTTGCAGTAAACGCGCTTGCGGAGTGGGTTCGTCAGAGACTGAGAGATAAGTACCGTGCGTTGTAACAATGGTTTGAATAAAGAGCGAGTAATAACGTGTTAAATTGGATTCGTTCTGGCGCACCGTGGATATGGCTAACAGGCGGTGCAGTCAGCATCAGTTTGTTGTCGGTATTAGGGTTGTTACTCCTTATCGGCTGGAAAGGCCTGACTTACTTTTGGCCAGCGCCCTTGTATCAGTGGAATGTTGCAGCGCTGACTCCTGTACAAGGTGAAGTGCTACATGAAAATACTATTCTGATTGGTCAAGTGTATGAGCGCAGCTTTGTACCGAAGAGTTATTTGCCTGAAAGCGCAGCACAACAGTTAGAAGACGATGAAGATTTTGCCACGCGACTCAACATCAAAATCGCTAACCGAGAGTTGTATCCCGCCGATTTTATCTCCGTATTGCAAATGCAGTTGGATGAGCCCACGACGCCAGAAGAGTGGGCGGTGATAGAGCGCAGTAGCGGTGGTTATTTCTTTGGTAAGCTGGTGGCGTTTCAAGATGGCGATAATATATACACCAGTGATATTCAATCGATACTAAATAAAAAGCTTGATGATGCAGAAACTCTGCGCCATGAGATTGATTCTTTGGTGGTCGATCAGCTTAAAGAGCTTGGTTGGAAGCTAGAGCAGTTGCGATTAGAAAAGCGCAAGCATGAATTGAATGACACGCTGACAGAAAGCTTCTTAAATGAAAATCAGACGAAAAAAGAGCAGATAGAGAAAGCGCTTGAGACGTTAGATTTGCAACTTGATGGTTTACGACTTCAGCTCTCTGACTATGCCTTGATTGTCGAGGATATGACCGGGTCACAAGTATCGATTCCGCTCGAAGATATTTTGGACTACTGGTATCCAAACCAAATGTCACTGCCTGATAAAGTCATGCATTGGGGAAAACAGGTTTGGAAGTTTTTATCTGAAGATCCAAGAGAGTCTAACTCCGAAGGAGGCGTGTTCCCTGCGATATTTGGTACGGTTTTCTTAGTACTCATTATGTCGATCATTGTGATGCCACTTGGGGTGATCGCCGCTATCTATCTACATGAATATGCTAAGAATAACGCTCTAACCAGAGTTATTCGTATTGCGGTTATAAACCTAGCGGGTGTTCCATCGATTGTTTATGGCGTGTTTGGTTTAGGTTTCTTCGTTTATACGATTGGTGCCTCTATCGACAACGTATTCTATGCGGAGAAGCTACCGGCACCAACCTTTGGTACGCCGGGTTTGTTATGGTCAGCACTAACTCTTGCCGTGCTGACGCTTCCAGTTGTGATTGTGACGACAGAAGAAGGTTTAACTCGAATTCCGAGCTCCGTACGACATGGCTCTCTGGCACTTGGTGCAACTCAGTTCGAAACGCTATGGCGCGTGGTTTTGCCTATGGCGACGCCAGCTATTATCACAGGTTTGATCCTTGCGATTGCGCGTGCAGCTGGCGAAGTAGCGCCACTGATGCTGGTGGGAGTCGTGAAATTGGCATCCAGTTTACCGGTTGACGGACAATTCCCTTATGTGCATTTGGATAGAAAGTTCATGCATTTAGGTTTTCACATTTACGATGTTGGCTTTCAAACCTCCAACATCGAAGCGGCGCGACCATTAGTTTATGCTACCTCTTTCTTACTCGTGACAGTGATTGTCGGGCTAAACTTAACAGCAATCAGTATTCGCAATAATTTACGAGAAAAATACAGAACGTTAGGACAAGATTAAGTATGTTTAATTTTGATAGTACATTAGGTTATGAGCCACCATTGGATGTTCATAATTTAACGGATGAACAAACAGCCATCTCAATCGAGAACCTTAATCTGTTCTATGGTCAAACTCAGGCGCTGCATGATATTTCGATGCGAATTCCCAAAGGGCGAGTCACCGCTTTTATCGGTCCTTCAGGGTGTGGAAAGTCGACGTTATTACGTTGCATCAATCGTATGAACGACTTAGTGGAAGGGTGTCGAGTCACAGGTAAAGTGCGTCTCCATGGCAAGAATGTTTATCATCCTAATGTCGATGTTGCGACACTTCGACGCCGAGTGGGGATGGTGTTTCAAAGACCCAATCCATTTCCTAAGTCTATTTATGAAAACGTAGTTTATGGCTTACGCTTACAAGGTGTAAAAAACAGCCGCAGTTTAGATGACGCAGTGGAGCGATCCTTGCGCTCGGCGGCGTTGTGGGATGAGGTAAAAGACCGCTTGCATGAGAACGCATTTGGCTTATCTGGTGGTCAGCAACAGCGCTTGGTCATTGCGCGCGCGGTGGCGATTGAGCCGGAAGTCCTGTTATTGGACGAGCCAACATCAGCGTTGGATCCAATCTCAACTTTAACTATTGAAGAGCTTATCAATGAGCTGAAGACTCAATATACTGTCGTTATCGTTACCCATAACATGCAACAAGCGGCGAGAGTGAGCGATCATACTGCATTCATTCATATGGGTAAGTTAATTGAATACTCTGACGCGGACTCGATCTTCACCTCGCCAATGAAGAAACAGACCGAAGATTACATTACGGGTCGCTACGGTTAAGTCGCGACTCTATACGGAATAAGGAACATCATGCACTTTGGACGTCATATTTCAGGACAATTTAACGTAGAGCTAGAATCGATTCGTACTCATGTATTAACCATGGGAGGCTTGGTAGAGCAGCAGCTTTCGTATGCTATTCAAGCCTTGCATAAAGAAGACATCGAACTGGCGCGTAAGGTTGTGCGTGACGATCATAAAGTGAATGCGATGGAAGTCTCGATCGATGACGCCTGTACACGCATTATTGCTAAGCGTCAGCCAACGGCAAAAGACTTGCGCTTAATCATGGCTATCATCAAAACGATCACTGATTTAGAACGTATCGGTGATGTGGCGACACGCATTGCTTACGTTGCTATCGAAAGCCCATCATCAAAAGAACGACAATTCCAAGTGTCGTTAGAGCCTCTCTGCCGTCAGGCAATTAATATGCTGCATCAGGTTTTAGATGCGTTTGCCCGCATGGATGTAGAAGCGGCAGCAGAGGTGCATAAACAAGATGACAAACTAGACGCCGAGTATGAAGCGGTGATTCGTCAGTTGATGACTTACATGATGGAAGATCCAAAAAATATCCCTAATATTCTGCAAGTGATGTGGTCGGCACGCGCGATTGAACGCGTGGGGGACCGCTGCCAGAACATCTGTGAATACATTATTTACTTCGTGAAAGGGAAAGATGTACGCCATCTAGGTGATCAAAGTATTGATGACGTACTGAAGTAACTGATTTCAATAAATAGACCAGCTTTTAGGCTGGTCTATTTATTAGAGAGAAGGAAAGCACGTTAATATTTATCAGGAACGAAGGTCTGATCATCAATGGGCGCTCTGACGTAACCTTCTTTATTGAGTTCAGGTAATTCGATGGGTGAGTACTCAAGTGCTTTGTAATCAATCTGGCTTAGTAAATGACTGATACAGTTCAAGCGCGCTTTCTTTTTGTCATTAGAAGGGACGACCCACCAAGGGCAGTTTTTCGTGTCTGTATAGGCAAACATCTTATCTTTTGCTTCCGAATACTCCGCCCAGCGATGACGTGACTCTAAATCCATTGGGCTGAATTTCCAACGTTTGATCGGCGTATTAATTCGACCTAGAAAACGTTTTTCCTGCTCTTCGTCTGAAACCGAAAACCAATACTTAATCAGAATAATCCCAGAGCGTTGCAACATTCTCTCGAATTCAGGGCAAGAGCGTAAAAACTCCTCGTATTCGTCTGGAGTACAGAACCCCATGACTTTTTCGACACCTGCTCGGTTATACCAACTTCGGTCAAATAAAACGATTTCACCAGCAGATGGTAAATGAGCGACGTAACGTTGGAAGTACCATTGCGTTTTTTCTTTTTCTGTCGGTGCAGGCAGAGCCACTACGCGACAAACACGCGGGTTTAGCTTTTCTGTAATTCGCTTTATCACTCCGCCTTTGCCCGCAGCATCACGTCCTTCAAACAGAACCACCACTTTTAACCCTTTGTGTTTGACCCACTCTTGAAGTTTTACGAGCTCAACTTGAAGGTTTTTGAGCTCCTTTTCGTATTCCTTTTTCTTCAATTTAGACATACACCTTTCCTCACTCCTTGATAAACAATATGTTAGCACTCAAAAGCTATGCGCGTGAGGTTACGGTAGTCTATTTGAGAGCTGCTACGACATCGGTAATGGCTTGTGTACTTGTGATGGGGATTAAAAAATCATCGACATCGGATGCGCCCATTTTGCTTTGTTCAGCAACAAAGGTCATTTGGCTAGGGCGTGTGGTTTTGCCTGACAGATGGATTTCAGGAACTTGAGTGTCTTCTACTAGCTCACGTACGTTACTCGCATTAACGCCAGCCCCCGCCATGATTGCTATGCGTCCTTGGGCTTGCTTAACCAAAGCTCTAAGCACATCGATCCCTTGTGGTGCTGAAGGCGCAAGACCGGAGGTTAAAATACGTTCACAACCTAAGCTGATCACTTCTTCCAAAGTTTTTTCAGCGTCACGACACTGGTCAAAGGCACGATGGAAGGTCACGCCTAAGCCAAGCGCTTGAGCAAATTCACACAGCGCAGCCGCGTAAGGCATATGAATATCACCGTCTTGAGTGAGCACGCCGAACACGACACCGCTCAAGCCTGATTGGTGAGCCGCTTCAATATCCCAACGCATCATTTCGATCTCTTCTTCATTGTAGAAGAAGTCACCTTGGCGTGGGCGGATCATGGCATAAACTGGAACACTCGAAAGCTTAGCCGCTTGCTGCATAAAACCATAACTGGGTGTTAGTCCGCCTAAAGCCAAAGAGGAGCAAAGTTCAATCCGAGTGGCGCCGCCAGCAATGGCGTAGTGCAGAGATTCAATATTATCAATACAGACTTCTAGGTGAGTAACCACGTTCATTCATCCTGCTAACGTTACAAATAGGTGTTGTGGCTAAGATATTAACAGGGCAAGTAAGCAGAATCTGTATGGAGGGGATGATAAATAGAGGTAAAGTTTACGCTAAAGCGTTACCTCATTTTGGCGGTTTATCTGAAGGAAAAAGAAAGCCCAGAGCTGAGGCTCTGGGCTTTGATAGGACTTTACTTAGACTGATTGGCGTTTGCGGTTTTCCGCATTAGCTTTTTGCTTTATATACATCCAACCATCACACCCGTTGAGCTAGGGTGAAGGTCTATTATTTTTTGCCTAGGTCAGCTGCGTGCTCAGATAGGAACGCTGCAACACCTTTTGGAGATGCGTCCATACCTGCTTTACCTTCTTCCCATTGTGCAGGACATACTTCGCCGTGCTTCTGGTGGAAGTTAAGAGCGTCAACCATGCGTAGCATTTCGTCGATGTTACGGCCTAGTGGTAGGTCGTTAACTACTTGGTGACGTACAACGCCTTCTTCGTCGATTAGGAAAGAACCACGGAAAGCAACGCCTGCTTCTGGGTGCTCAACGTCGTAAGCTTTACAGATTTCGTGCTTAACGTCAGCAACTAGTGGGTACTTAACTTGACCGATACCGCCATCTTCGATAGCAGTGTTACGCCATGCGTTGTGAGAGAACTGAGAATCGATAGAAACACCGATTACTTCAACACCTTTAGCTTGGAAGTCAGCTAGACGGTTGTCGAATGCGATTAGCTCAGATGGGCAAACGAAAGTGAAATCTAGTGGGTAGAAGAATACTACTGCTTTCTTACCTTTAGTGAACTCTGCAAAGTTGAAGTTTTCAACGATTTCACCGTTACCTAGAACAGCTGCTGCAGTAAAATCAGGGGCTTGACGACCTACTAGTACCATTTTTTTGCTCCTAAAAAGTATGGTTAGCTCCAAACCGAATTCAGTTGTGTCGGTTTGGTTCGTGTTTGTACGAGACAAACTATAGTACAGATTGTAGTATTGAAAAAAGCGAAATAAATAGATTGAGTTAATCGAAAAAAACGATAATAACAAAACTCTTAACTCGATCACTGGAACGGCGGTAGATACAAATACAATTATGAATAAATGGCCCAGTTTGAAGCAGTTACACTATTTAGTCACACTGCATGAAACAAGACATTTTAGTGACGCTGCAGAGCGTTGTTTTGTCAGTCAGTCGACTTTAAGTAAGGGTATTCAAAACTTAGAGGAATTGATTGGTTGTCCCTTATATGAAAAGAAAGATAAAAAAAGTCCACTGGTTTTTACCCAAACAGGAGAAATGGTAGTAAAGCAGGGGCGAGAGCTGTTAGCAAAAGGGCAAGATTTGGTCGAGCTTGGACGTATGTGCCAAGGCGACGATATGCAAGGCCAGCTAAAAGTAGGATGTATACCAACAATTGCTCCGTTTTTACTGTGTGATTTGGTACAAGAGGTGAACTACCGTTTTCCACAACTGAATCTTTTATTAAGAGAAGACACGACGACAAACTTACTTCAAGCGCTCAGACATGGTGAGCTGGATGTGCTTATTTTAGCGTTACCAGTCGAAATTGATGGGATGGAAAGCCGAGTAGTGGGTAAAGATCCGTTTCGAATGGTTATAAGCGCTAATCAAGCCCAATCGGTCCCTGTGCCGATTCGTTACGCGGATTTACCTGACGAATCCGTCTTTCTACTAGAGAAAGAACATTGCTTAACGGAACATGCGGTATCAGCGTGTAAATTAACAGACAAAGAAAAAATCAATCCGTTTACGGCAACCAGCCTCCATACACTGGTGCAAATGGTTGCGAATGGTTTGGGAACAACGTTCATTCCTCAAATGGCTATCGACCATGGCTTGCTGCATAACCAGAATTTAGTCGTGATCGATCCTCCAGGTAAACAAGCTTATCGCGAAATCGGCTTAGTTTGGCGTCCGAGCTCGTCAAGAACGAAAACATTTAATCAACTTGCAGAAGTCGTTTCAGAGCTGCTTTAGCTATTAGTATTAGCCCTTACTTCTCCATTATTTATCTAAAAGCGCACTGGAAACAGTGCGCTTTCTAGTATTTTATTCTGCTGGTAAACTTTGACTTGTAAAATTTTACAGCTCTTCTTTGATGAAGCTTTCATAAAATAGTGAAATTTCACAATGTTAATTTTACACAAAGCCCTGCATGTCTTGTTTGACCCCTGTTTAAATCCATCTCTTCAGCCCTTGTGAGTACAAGGTGTTTGTTTACCTGTCAATATTCATACGCTTGTTTGAAATTATAAAGCGACTTTAAATTTAATGTAATTTTATTACGTAATAACTTACAAAATAAGGCGCTTGATAGATGGTTTTTACCTTGCGGAATAAAACTTTGAATTTTCTGTTTTGTTTATATTAGGGGTTTCACTAAACCCTTTGTTGATATAGCTTATTTAAAGGCCGATACGACTTATGTCTAGATTGAAAATACACGTAGCATTACGCAATCTATCGGCATGGCTAGACGAGTTGAACACAAAGTTAAAGGATGTAATTTGTTGTTCATAACTTACAAATGTAGCTTTACGCTGACTGCCCAAGATTGATAAAGCACGTTAAGGATGAATGATTATGCTTGCTCAGACAGAACAAAAAACACAACAACTAAAGCAAACCCAAGGCATGCTTGAGGTGAATGGAGTCGTTGCTCCAGAACATCAAGCAATTTTCCCTGTTGAAGCCCAAACCTTTTTATCTCTACTGTGTGAAAAATTTGCCGGACGTGTTGAACAGTTGCTGGAAGCAAGAGAAGAGAAGCAAGCACGTATTGATGCTGGTGAGCTACCAGATTTTCTACCAGAGACACAAGACATCCGTGAAGGAAGTTGGAAGATCCTAGGAATCCCACAAGATCTGCAAGATCGCCGTGTGGAGATTACCGGACCAACTGACCGCAAGATGGTGATTAACGCACTGAATGCGAATGTAAAAGTGTTCATGGCAGACTTCGAAGATTCAATGTCTCCTGCATGGAGTAAAGTGCTAGATGGTCAAATTAACTTGCGCGATGCTGTTAATGGCACCATCAGTTACACCAATCCTGGCAATGGCAAACATTATCAGCTGGAAGATGACCCAGCGGTGTTGATCTGCCGTGTTCGCGGCCTTCATTTAAAAGAAAAACACGTTACGTGGCACGGTCAGATCATTCCAGGTGCGCTATTCGATTTCGCTCTGTATTTCTATAACAACTACAAAGCGTTACTTCAAAAAGGCAGCGGCCCTTATTTCTACCTTCCAAAACTGCAATCGCATCACGAAGCGAAGTGGTGGAGCGAAGTGTTCCATTTCACGGAAGACTATTTCGGTTTGGATACAGGCACCATCAAAGCGACTGTGCTGATTGAAACCTTACCAGCGGTATTTGAAATGGACGAGATTCTGTTCTCGCTTAAAGAACACATCGTTGGTTTGAACTGTGGTCGCTGGGATTACATCTTTAGCTACATCAAAACATTGAAAAAACACTCAGACCGAGTACTGCCAGATCGCCAAGTGGTAACGATGGACAAGCCATTCTTAAACGCTTACTCGCGATTATTGGTACGTACTTGCCATAAACGAGGTGCTTTCGCGATGGGAGGAATGGCCGCATTTATCCCAGCTAAAGACCCGAAAGAGAATCAAAAAGTATTAGACAAGATCCAGACTGACAAATCGTTAGAAGCTAACAACGGCCACGACGGTACTTGGGTGGCTCATCCAGGTTTGGCTGACACTGCTATGGAAGTCTTTAGTGCTGTGCTGGGTGAACGCACCAACCAGTTGGATGTGAGCCGTGCAGAGGATGCGCCTATTACAGCAGCTGAACTGCTTGAGCCTTGTGAAGGCGAGCGCACTGAAGGCGGAATGCGCCACAATATTCGCGTTGCGCTGCAATACATCGAAGCTTGGATTTCTGGCAATGGTTGTGTGCCGATTTACGGACTGATGGAAGACGCAGCAACGGCAGAAATCTCACGCGCCTCTATCTGGCAATGGATTCAACACGGCAAGTCGCTAGACAACGGATTAAAGGTCACTAAAGAGCTGTTCGAGCTCTATCTCAAAGAGGAGATTGAAGTCGTGAAGCAAGAAATTGGCGAGCAGCGCTACCATGCGGGTCGATTTGAAGAAGCAGCAGACTTAATGGCAAGGCTCACGACGAGCGATGAACTGACCAACTTTTTGACAGTTCCTGGTTATGACTACCTGGATTAATAAAGAATAACTGTAACACCAATAACGTGAAGGATTTTCAAGGCAGATAGGGAAGTACTGCCTGAGAACGGAAACTCAACGCACACGCATAAAGTGCAAATTATAAAGAGGGATAGACCAATGACTAACTTAACTCGCCGCCAACAAATTGAAGCTCTGGAAAAAGACTGGGCAACTAATCCACGCTGGAAAAATGTGAAGCGTACTTACACTGCCGAGGAAGTGGTGGAACTGCGTGGCTCTATGGTGCCTGCAAACACAATTGCACAACGTGGTGCAGACAAACTTTGGTCACTGGTCAACGGTAGTGCGAAAAAAGGTTACGTAAACTGTCTTGGTGCGCTAACGGGTGGTCAAGCCGTTCAACAAGCTAAGGCAGGTATTGAAGCGATCTATCTGTCAGGCTGGCAGGTAGCGGCGGATAACAACACCGCTTCGACGATGTATCCAGACCAATCTCTTTACCCAGTAGATTCTGTACCGTCAGTAGTAAAGCGTATCAACAACTCATTCCGTCGTGCAGACCAAATTCAGTGGGCTGCTGGTAAGACGCCTGAAGATGAAGGTGGTATTGATTACTTCCTACCTATCGTAGCGGATGCTGAAGCGGGCTTTGGTGGTGTGCTTAACGCTTACGAACTAATGAAATCGATGATCGAAGCCGGTGCCGCGGGCGTTCACTTTGAAGACCAGTTAGCATCGGTGAAAAAGTGTGGTCATATGGGGGGTAAGGTATTAGTTCCTACGCAAGAAGCGGTACAAAAGCTCGTTGCAGCTCGTTTGGCTGCTGACGTAGCGGGAACAACAACATTAGTTATTGCTCGTACTGATGCGAATGCGGCGGATCTCATTACTTCAGATTGCGACCCATATGATAAAGACTTCATCGAAGGTGAGCGTACTCAAGAAGGTTTCTACCGCGTTCGCGCGGGTATCGACCAAGCTATCTCTCGCGGCCTGGCTTACGCACCATATGCAGACTTGATTTGGTGTGAAACGGCTACGCCATGTTTGGAAGAAGCACGTAAGTTTGCAGAAGCAATTCACGCTGAATACCCAGATCAATTGTTGGCGTACAACTGCTCGCCTTCATTCAACTGGGAGAAAAACCTAGATGCAGAAACCATTGCTAAGTTCCAACAAGAGCTTGCAGACATGGGCTACAAGTATCAATTCATCACGCTAGCAGGCATTCACAACATGTGGTTCAACATGTTTGAACTGGCGCACGCTTACGCTCAAGGTGAAGGTATGCGTCATTATGTTGAGAAAGTTCAGCGTCCTGAATTCCAAGCAGCTGAAAAAGGCTATACGTTTGTTGCGCACCAACAAGAAGTAGGTACAGGTTACTTCGATAGAATGACCAATACTATCCAAGGTGGTAACTCTTCAGTGACAGCATTGACAGGTTCGACCGAAGAAGACCAATTCTAATTGGCAGAGAAACACTTCCTTAATCAGCGTCAGTAATGGCATTTTGAGCGGCAACCCTGCCGCTCTTTTTTCGTTTAACCGGTGTAAAAAAGAAACTTACAACAAAGAGAATACGCTTGCGTACTACTCTTCCTGCTCGATTTCTTCAGGTTCCACTTCTTCTTGTAGTTCCAATAAGTTAATCGCAATCGTCACGAAGTCACTATCAGTAATAATGCCGACCAATCGACCTTTGGTGACAACAGGTAGACAGCCAACTTTATGCTTTTGCATATAGATAGCGCTCTCTTTGAGCCCCGCGATAGGCTCTGCCGTCATGATATTGGTGTGCATCATTTCGTAGAGCGGTGTGTCTAAAGTAAAAGATTGTTCAGCCTCATCTGGGTGCAAGCTCGATTCTTGAGCAGCAAGAATGTCGCGTTGAGTCACCAAGCCTTGTAAGTGGTTATTGGCATCAACAACCGGAATGTGTCGAATATCAAGCGCATCCATCATGCTTTTTGCATCACGCAAGGTGTGCGTGCGCAGTAAGGTATGAGGATTACGAGTCATCATGTCTTCAACCTTGATCATAGAGACCTCCAGCGGCATTGTCCTTCTCCATTGTCCTTCTCTTAAATATAGAGAATATTTTTCTGTATATCTGGGAGCTAACTCGTTTTTCATCAATTAAATAGCACAATGCTGATGGGCTGCGTAATCTGTGTTTTATTGGTGTTTTTATTAATTTGAATAAGTCGGTTTGTGTGCGAGTCAGTTGGCATTTTTAGTTGATATTGAATGTGTCCCCAAGGTAATCCAATGAATTGAATCGCACATTTTTATTCGCTGGATTTTCCAAGATTCTTCTCTCGAAGAAGATACGTCCAGGCTTACCAAATTGAAGACAGCAACCTAGATGAAACGAACAACGTGTAACAAACTTATTGCGCTGGCAGTGGCGGCATTCAGTGTGCCATCAACACAGGCGATTGTGTTAGGAGATGAACAAACCGATCCTGTTGACCGCGTTACTTTGCGAGCAAGTAATATGGCAGAGTTTCCGCTGTGTGGGGGAACGATGCTGACAGAGCAATGGGTACTGACTGCGGCGCACTGTGTGGTGATGGGACAAGGAACCAATGAAGCAACCTATTATGTGACCCCGCCGGGTGAGCTGTCGGTGAATGCGAATGTGTATGAACTTAATTCTGCAGGGCTTGATAACTTCTATCCGGTGTCTCACGTTGTGGTTCATCCGGATTACACCCGGATTTCAAAAGCTGAGACCGACAGTAATGGCAACGTGAAACCTATCCAAACCGGTTTAGATTCAGACATCGCGTTGCTGTATCTCACGCGCCCAGTGGCAAACGCGAGCTTTGCTGACCTAGCGAGTAAAGTTGACATGGAGAGTATCGAAGCACGTTTGGCGGCGGACTGGAACGATAATTACCTGACCAATCAACGTGTCGAAAATGTGCAAGTGTTTGGATGGGGGTCTACTCAGCCGGATGCTTCTGAACCTTCTAATACGCTCAAAACCACCATTAGCACATTTTTACCCATCGACAAATGTTATGAGCGTTTAGAAATTGGCAGCAGTTTTCCGGGGATCATTGATTCAAGAGACAACCAAACCAAAATTTGTACGCTACCAACACAAAACCATGTATTGGAGCCAGATAGCCATACTCAATATGGCAACTCTGCATGTAAAGGTGACAGTGGTGGCCCGTTGGTCGATGTGGCGACCGGCAAACAAATTGGTATTGTTAGTGGCGGCCCCCTTATTCTACCAACGTGTGGCTCTTTGACGATCCCAAGTTTCTACACCAAGGTGAGCCACTATTACGACTGGGTACAGTCTTACATCACTGCCGATGCGCCACCAAGTCGTTACATCATTGCGCCGAATTTTATCAAAAGTGCTAACAATGAAAGTGGTGACAATAAAGAGTGTCACGATGGCATTGCGACCAATAACTGTGATTTCAAAGGCTCAGATGATGAAGGTGGCAGTCTAGGGTTTTGGTTATTGGGTTTATTCGTGCCGTTATTCTTGTGGCGAAAGCGTGAGGTTTGATAGGGAGATTGGAATGCCAAACTAATAAGCAGTGGTATACGCTGCTTTGCTTTTTTCATGTTCTCTCTTTTGGGCTCAAATTAAAAATAGTGCCAAGTCATCGAGGCTTTTCACGTTTTATTACACTCTTCACCATGGCTTTTACTGCTATATTCTGGTGATTTGCTTGCTATTGCAGCATGTAAACATATACTAGTCTGCTGCGAAAAACTCGTCGCAATTTTATCGTCGCCTAGACGTGATTTGACCAATAGATAAGACAAGTAACATGCAAGTATCAGATTTCCATTTCGACCTTCCAGATGAACTCATCGCTCGCTACCCTCAACCAGAGCGTACCGCTAGCCGACTGCTGCAAATGGACGGCAATACCGGAGAGCTCATTGATGGCACATTTACTGATGTATTGGGCCAAGTTCAACCCGGTGACTTAGTGGTGTTTAATAATACACGTGTTATTCCTGCTCGTCTTTTTGGCCGCAAGGAATCGGGCGGTAAATTAGAAGTGCTAGTGGAGCGCATGTTGGATGAGAAAAGCATCCTCGCGCACGTTCGTTGCTCTAAATCACCAAAACCAGGTACAACCATTATTGTTGGCGAGAATGATGAATATTCAGCAGAGATGGTTGCACGCCATGATGCTTTATTTGAACTGAAATTTAGTTCTGATAAGACGGTACTAGAAATTCTGGAAGAAATCGGCCATATGCCGCTTCCTCCTTACATCGACCGTCCAGACGAAGATGCAGATAAAGAGCGTTACCAAACGGTATATAATCAAAAGCCAGGTGCGGTTGCGGCACCTACAGCGGGCCTTCACTTTGATGATGTTCTCTTGGAGAAAATCAAAGCGAAAGGTGCAGAGTTTGCTTACGTTACTTTGCACGTTGGGGCGGGTACATTCCAGCCGGTAAAAGTGGAAAATATCAACGATCACCACATGCATGCCGAGTACGTAGAAGTACCACAAGAAGTCGTCGAAGCAATTAAAGCGACGAAAGCGCGCGGCGGACGAATTATTGCTGTTGGTACCACATCTGTGCGTTCACTTGAAAGTGCAGCGCAAGACGCATTGCAAAAAGGGACTGAGCTGGCCCCATTCTTTGGCGATACAGAAATCTTTATTTTCCCTGGTTACGAATATCAGTTGGTGGATTGCTTGATCACAAACTTCCACTTGCCTGAATCAACACTGATCATGTTGGTGAGTGCATTTGCTGGATACGAGAACACCATGAATGCTTACAAACATGCGGTGGAAAACAAATACCGTTTCTTCTCGTATGGCGATTCAATGTTCATCAAGAAGAAAACGGCGTAGTTAAAAATAGATTTACGAGTGCTAGCAGTAAGCTAGGAAATAAAGCATCCATTGCTTTATCTCTCGCAAGGAAAAGCGACCGCTCCTTAAAGTAGGGTAGAGCCCTAAACACTCAGTCAGACTGTTTCTCTGACACCCGGAGGCATCGTGAAATTAAAATTCGATCTTAAGAAGAAAAACGGCAATGCACGTCGTGGTCAACTGACTTTCGAACGCGGCACTGTTCAAACTCCTGCGTTCATGCCAGTAGGTACTTACGGTACCGTTAAAGGTATGACACCAGAAGAAGTAAAAGGTACTGGTGCAGAAATTCTGCTAGGTAATACGTTCCACCTGTGGCTACGTCCTGGTCAAGAAGTGATGAAAATGCACGGTGACCTGCACGATTTTATGAACTGGCACGGTCCTATTCTTACTGATTCAGGCGGCTTCCAAGTATTCAGCCTTGGTAAGATGCGTACGATCACTGAAGAAGGTGTTCACTTTCGTAACCCAGTAAACGGTGACAAAATTTTCATGGACGCAGAAAAGTCGATGGAAATTCAAAAAGACCTAGGCTCTGACATCGTTATGATTTTTGACGAGTGTACGCCTTACCCAGCGACACACGATGAAGCGAAGAAATCGATGGAAATGTCATTACGCTGGGCACAGCGTTCACGTGACCACTTCGAGAAGCTAGAAAACCCAAACAACCTATTTGGTATTGTTCAAGGTGGTGTTTACGAAGATTTACGTGATGTGTCGGTAAAAGGTCTAACGGAAATCGGTTTTGACGGTTATGCGGTTGGTGGTTTGGCAGTAGGTGAGCCTAAAGAAGACATGCACCGTATTCTTGAGCATACTTGTCCTCAACTTCCTGAAGACAAACCTCGCTACTTGATGGGCGTTGGTAAGCCAGAAGATTTGGTTGAAGGTGTTCGTCGTGGTATCGACATGTTTGACTGTGTAATGCCAACGCGTAACGCACGTAATGGTCACTTATTTGTGACTGGTGGTGTGATCAAGATCCGTAATGCGAAACATAAAACGGATACAACACCATTGGATCCGCATTGTGACTGTTACACTTGTCAAAACTACAGCAAGTCGTACCTTCACCATTTAGAGCGTTGTAATGAAATCTTAGGCGCTCGCTTGAATACAATCCATAACCTGCGTTACTACCAGCGTCTGATGGAAAGCATTCGTAAAGCAATTGATGAAGATCGCTTCGATGAATTTGTTACTGAGTTCTATGAGCGTCGTGGCCGTGAAGTGCCACCACTAGCAAAAGAGCAGTAATTGAAAAACTAAAAGAATTAAAGCCTTTGGCATGTCGCCAGAGGCTTTTGCTAATAAAGTAGGCTAACGCACGTTATTTTTGAGAGAGCGATCTCTATTAGTTACTCTCAGACTTGAATCTAAAATGCGAAAGCCCAATTTGTTTGATTATCAATAAAATATAATGAGGATGTTTTAATGTTTATTTCTCAGGCTCACGCAGCAGCAGAAGGCGCGCCAGCAGGCGGTGGTTTTGAAATGCTAATCATGCTTGGCATGTTCGCAGTGATCTTTTACTTCATGATTTATCGCCCACAAGCGAAACGCGTAAAAGAACACAAAAACCTAATGGCTTCTATGGGCAAAGGCGACGAAGTTTTAACTAGCGGTGGCCTAGTGGGTAAAATCACTAAGATTGCTGAAGACAATGACTACATTTCAATTGAGCTTAACGCGAACAATGAAGTAGTAATCAAGAAAGACTTCATCACTGCAGTGCTACCAAAAGGTACGCTTAAGTCTCTATAAAACAGCTAAAGGATCCTCGCTGTGCTAAACCGTTATCCATTATGGAAGTACTTGATGGTGCTTTTTGCCATCATCACCGCTGCGTTATACGCACTTCCAAATATCTACGGTGAAGATCCGGCTATTCAAGTTACAGGGGCGCGTGGCGCCTCTGTAGATATGTCAACGCTGGATGCTGTCACTACTGCTCTTAACAAAGAGCAACTTTCTCATAAATCCATTGCTCTCGAAGATGGATCAATTCTTGTTCGTTTTAACGACACTGACACACAAATCAGTGCTCGTGATGTCATCAGCGAAGCGCTAGGCAAAGACACAATTGTTGCACTTAACCTTGCACCTTCTACACCCGATTGGCTAGAAGCGATTGGCGCGTCACCATTGAAGCTAGGTCTTGACCTTCGCGGTGGTGTTCACTTCTTAATGGAAGTGGATATGGATGCAGCGATGGAAAAGCTTGTTGGTCAACAAGAAGAAGCTTTCCGTAGCGAACTTCGTGACGCCAAGATTCGTTACCGTGCAATCCGCCCTTCTGGAAAAGAAGCGGTAGAAGTGTTGTTACGTAACGAAGAGCAATTAGCAGAAGCGAAAGCAACGCTAGAAAAGAATCACCCGGACATGATTTTTGTCGATTCTGATTCAAATGGCCGTTACGCTCTTACTGCCACCTTTACTGAGCAACGTTTACAAGAGATCCGTAACTATGCTGTTGAGCAAAACATTACGATTTTACGTAATCGTGTCAACGAACTAGGTGTTGCGGAACCATTGGTTCAACGTCAAGGTGCTAGTCGCATTGTAGTTGAACTGCCTGGTGTTCAAGACACTGCTCGTGCAAAAGAAATTCTCGGAGCTACGGCAACGCTTGAATTCCGTGAAGTTGATGATAAAGCTGACCTATCGGCAGCGGCAAATGGTCGTGCGCCAGCAGGTAGTGAAATCAAGATGGACCGTGATGGTCGCCCAGTTGTGCTTAAGAAGCGCGTTATTCTTGGCGGTCAAAGCATCACAGATGCAAGCTCAAGTGTTGATGAATATGGTCGTCCACAAGTTAACATCTCGCTAGACAGCGAAGGTGGTAATAAGATGTCTGCGTTCTCTAAGAAGAACATTGGTAAGCTAATGGCTACCGTGTTTGCAGAATACAAAGACAGTGGCCGTCGTACGCCTGAAGGCAAAGTTATTCTGGATAAGCATGAAGAAGTCATCAACCAAGCAACGATTCAATCGGCTCTTGGTCGTAACTTCCGTATCACAGGTATCGACTCTGCTGCAGAAGCACACAACCTAGCACTTTTACTACGTGCTGGTGCACTGATTGCACCTATCTCTATCGTTGAAGAACGTACCATTGGTCCATCAATGGGCCAGCAAAACATCGATATGGGTATCCAAGCATGTATCTGGGGTATGGTTGCCGTAATGCTATTTACGCTGCTTTACTACCGCGGCTTTGGTTTGATTGCAAACATCGCTCTAATGGCAAACTTGGTGCTTATCATTGGTGTTATGTCGATGATTCCAGGCGCTACCATGACGCTTCCGGGGATAGCCGGTATCGTGTTAACAGTCGGTATGGCGGTTGATGCGAACGTACTGATCTTCGAGCGTATCCGTGAAGAAATTCGTGATGGACGTAGTCCACAACAAGCGATTCACCAAGGTTATGCGAATGCATTCAGCACGATTGCTGATGCGAACATCACAACACTAATTACTGCAATCATTCTATTTGCGGTCGGTACTGGTGCGGTGAAAGGTTTCGCAGTTACTCTATCTATCGGTATCTTAACTTCAATGTTCACCGCCATTATTGGTACACGTTGTATCGTGAACCTGATCTACGGTGGCAAACGCGTTGATAAATTGTCGATCTAAGGCTGGGAATTAATATGTTTCAAATTCTAAAAGCAGAGAAGACGATCGGCTTTATGCGTTGGTCGAAAGTAGCATTCGTTTTTTCAATTATAATGATTGCTGCTTCTATCTTCACTTTGTCAACCAAGTGGCTTAATTGGGGTCTAGATTTCACTGGCGGTACGCTTATCGAGGTAGGTTTTGAACAGCCAGCAAACCTTGAAGAGATTCGTGCAGCACTAGATTCAAAAGGCTTTGGCGATGCGACAGTACAAAACTTCGGTAGTGCTCGTGAAGTCATGGTTCGTCTTCGTCCACGTGATGACGTTTCTGGTGAAACGCTAGGTAACCAAATCATTGGTGCTATCAAAGATGGTACTGGCGAAAGCGTAGAAATGCGTCGTATTGAGTTCGTAGGTCCCAACGTTGGTGATGAGCTAACAGAAGCTGGTGGTCTAGCGATCTTGGTATCGCTGATCTGTATCCTGCTTTATGTATCGATGCGATTTGAATGGCGTCTAGCGGCTGGTGCGGTAATGGCATTGGCTCACGATATTATTATCACGCTAGGTGTCTTCTCGTTTCTACAAATTGAAGTTGACCTGACCATCGTAGCTGCGCTACTGACGGTTGTGGGCTACTCACTCAACGATACCATCGTTGTATTTGACCGGATTCGTGAAAACTTCCGTAAGATGCGTAAGGGCGAACCTTCAGACATTATGGACGCCTCAATCACTCAAACGTTGAGCCGTACATTGATTACATCTGGTACGACGTTGTTCGTGGTAATTGCACTGTTCATGCAGGGTGGTGCTATGATTCACGGCTTTGCAACCGCACTTTTACTCGGTATCACTGTAGGTACTTACTCTTCTATCTACGTAGCATCAGCACTGGCTCTAAAACTGGGTATCCAGAAAGAGCACTTGATGCCACCTCAAGTAGAAAAAGAAGGTGCAGAGTTCGACGAGATGCCATAAGGCAGATTGAGAACCGAAAACAAAAACCGCTGAGCAATCAGCGGTTTTTTTATGCCTGATAGATTTGAAAGTTTCATTTTTTTTTGAGGTACTTCCAGCTTGAATTGTAGTTTTTTGATTGAGTTGAATATCGGAAGTATGTTCAACAATTTCGGGAGGAAATAATGTCAAGGCAAGCTGAAATAAAAGTACAGTTACTGAAGTTTGTAGAGATTTCTTACAAGCACAATAAAGGTGTTACCACCAAGCTAGTTACTGGAGGGAAAAGGTTCAAGTTAGCAGTTGATGAGTCAGGTAAAGTAACTTTATCTGGTGAGCTTGGATTTACTAAGTTTGAAGTTTCAAAAGAAATGGTTGAAGAGCTGGGCATAAAATTAAAAGCCGTTTCTGTTACTTTTAAAACTACTCGTGATGGTGTTTTGACATACAGTGGGAGTGTTTCTCTTTTTGGTGTTGTTTCCTTTGGAGTTACTGGGCAGGTAAATGTCCGTGAGCTTTTAGAGCAGTGCGAGTGGGGGCTTTGTAAGTACAGATTTAAGCCGAGTAAAATTGATCAAGCGCTCCGTGAAGCTGGGGTTTAGTTGGTTATGCTAAATAGAATTCTACCTATTCCGGTTTTACTAAGTGTTTCAACGCCCTGCATCGCAAGTCCACTCCACGATACTTACCTTGATATACGTAATAATTTATACAAGATGCAGTATATAGAGGTGGTAGAAGCTATGGCAGGACCAAATCTATCGATTGAAGAGCTGAACAGTATTAAGTCTCACCCAATAAAATTTGGTCATCAATTTCCATTTTTATCATCTATCCCATCAAGTTTGGTTACAGAGCTGTCTTACTTTGAAGAGTACAGTGAGGATGGAGGAGTTGGATGTCTTTCTGTAAACGGCTTTGGTGATGTATACCAGCCAGTCACGGTTTCGCTGCAGTTTTTAATGAAGGAACAAATATGGAAGGTTAAGCACGTAAAAATAGACCACTTATCTGACTACGACCGTTTCTACAAACAGGCTGATTGTTCGAAATAAAAAAGCCCCGCTCAATGAGCGGGGCTTTCTAAAGTCATCAGCGTGACGGGCTATATATGACTTTCAAATCTTACTTAAGGATCGCGCTGTTACCGTTTTCGCGGATGTGCTTAAGGATAGATTTTACGCCACGAGCGCTTGAAGCAACGATGTTACCAGACTTCATGTAGTCAGTGCCGCCAGCAAAGTCTGTTAGGATTGCGCCAGCTTCACGAGCAATAAGCTCACCTGCTGCCATATCCCAAGGTTTTAGGCCTAGCTCGAAGTAACCATCAACACGGCCAGCAGCCACGTAACAAAGGTCAAGAGCAGCAGAGCCGCTACGACGGAAATCAGCACATTCAGTGAATAGCGCACCAACGATCTTGATGTAAGACTCAGCGTGTTGTTTCTGCTTGAATGGGAAGCCTGTTGCTAGAACAGTACCTTGAAGGTCTTTTAGTTGAGCAACACGAATACGTGCACTGTTTAGTTGAGCGCCGGCACCGCGTTGTGCAGTGAATAGCTCGTTTTGCATTGGATCGTAAACACAAGCAACTTCAGTTTTACCCTTAATACGAACAGCGATAGAAACCGCGAAAGTTGGGTAACCTTTTACAAAGTTAGTGGTGCCATCCAGTGGGTCGATGATCCATTGTACGTCTTTATCTTTACCTTCGATAAGACCTTGTTCTTCAGCAACGATACAATGCTCAGGGTAAGACTGCTTGATAGTATCGATGATGATGTATTCTGCTTCTTTGTCTACGTTAGTGACAAAGTCATTAGTGCCTTTAAGAGTAGATTCTACTTTATCAGTGTTTTCTAATGATTTAGCAATATGATTGCCTGCCTTTCGCGCAGCGCGAATAGCAATGTTTAGCATTGGATGCATACGAATTTCCCAACGGATGTTAAAGAACAAATGAAAGCGGCGGCGAGTATACCAGAGATAATTAAAAAGGGAAGTGGTTATTTTTTGTTCTAAATGCGACTGGTTGAGTGTACAGAGCATACTGCGGACGAGAACAATAACCAAGAATGAGAAGAGAGGTCTGCTTGCCTCTAGGGTGTCTTAAAAAACTATGATAACATTCTGCGGTTTTAATTTAGGTAGCAAACACAGATGTTGGATCAAGTAAAAATTGTACTCGTAGGTACCTCTCATTCAGGCAATATTGGCTCAGCAGCTCGAGCAATGAAAGTGATGGGTTTAAACCAACTAGTATTAGTCGATCCACAATGTGAAGTGGATGAACAAACTCTTGCTTTAGCTGCGGGTGCTGGTGATATTGCTCAAAATGCAAAGATTGTCGGCACATTAGAAGAAGCGGTTGAAGATTGTTGCCTTGTTGTGGGTTCTAGCGCCCGCTCTCGTACATTAGAATGGCCAATGCTCGAGCCACGTGAATGCGGTGAGAAATTTGCAGTTGAAGGCCGAAAGCATCCGGTTGCGCTCGTGTTTGGCCGAGAAAGAACTGGTTTGACAAACGAAGAGCTACAAAAGTGCCACTACCATGTTTGTATTCCCGCTAATCCTGAGTACAGCTCGCTTAACCTAGCGATGGCTGTACAAACTCTCAGTTACGAAGTGCGAGTTGCACACTTGAACTTAGAGCAAAGCCAGTTTTCCCCAAATGAATCGGAAGAATACCCGCGTCATCGAGAACTCGAAATGTTCTTCGAGCATCTTGAAAAGGTGATGGTTGAGACCCAGTTTATTAACAAAGAGCAACCTGGACAGGTGATGAATAAGTTGCGCCGTTTGTTCTCTCGTGCTCGACCAGAAACCCAAGAACTTAATATTCTACGAGGCGTTTTGACTTCGATAGAAAAGAAGTTCTGAGTAAATAATAACCACTTTAGGTGTAAGGATGAATACCTGAGTAAAATGGTCAAATAAATACTTGACCAAATTACTCAGGTATGGAAAAATCTTAACCATTACAAACCATGTGGATACGGTGTGGTATGAAACTTACATCTAAAGGAAGATATGCGGTGACAGCCATGCTGGATGTGGCACTGCATTCGCAACAAAACCCTGTACCTCTGGCTGATATTTCAGAGCGTCAAGGGATCTCGCTCTCTTACTTAGAGCAGCTATTTTCAAAATTGCGTAAAGCAGGTCTCGTTGCCAGCGTTCGTGGTCCTGGTGGTGGTTACCGACTTGGTGCCGACGCTCACAGTATCGCTATTGGTACCGTGATTGCTGCCGTTGATGAGTCAGTAGATGCAACCAAATGCCAAGGTAAAGGAGATTGCCAAGGTGGAACACGTTGCCTTACTCACACGCTGTGGCGTGACCTAAGCTCTCGCATTAGTGACTTTTTGAATAACATCACTCTTGGTGAGTTGATGACAGACAATGAAGTACTCGAAATTTCTGATCGTCAGGACATTGATCTGGCGGTAACCCATGGGCTATCAAACAAAAATACAACCGCCGCGCCCATCGGTGTAAACGTCCGCTCTTAGCGGTCAGCTTTTTACATTGGAGTAGAGAATGAAACTGCCGATTTATCTTGATTATTCCGCTACATGTCCAGTTGATCCACGTGTTGCTGAAAAAATGGTTCAGTACATGACAATGGATGGCACATTTGGCAACCCAGCGTCGCGTTCGCACCGTTACGGCTGGCAGGCAGAAGAAGCGGTCGATACTGCTCGTGAGCAAATTGCTGACCTTCTAAATGCAGATCCTCGCGAAATCGTATTTACATCTGGTGCGACAGAATCAGACAACCTTGCTATTAAAGGTGCAGCGCACTTTTACTCGAAGAAAGGCAAGCACGTAATCACTTGTAAAACAGAGCACAAAGCCGTTCTTGACCCATGTCGTCAACTTGAGCGTGAAGGCTTTGAAGTGACTTACCTTGAGCCAGAATCAAATGGCTTGATCGATCTAGAGAAGCTTAAAGCGGCAATGCGTGATGACACAGTGCTTGTGTCTATTATGCACGTAAACAACGAGATTGGTGTGGTTCAAGACATTACAGCGATCGGCGAATTGTGTCGTGAGCGTAAAATTGTTTTCCACGTGGATGCAGCGCAATCTGCAGGGAAATTACCAATCGACGTTCAAGAGATGAAAGTTGACCTAATTTCGCTTTCTGCTCACAAAGTTTATGGCCCTAAAGGCATCGGTGCACTTTACGTTCGTCGTAAGCCTCGTATTCGTCTTGAAGCGCAAATGCACGGTGGCGGCCATGAGCGTGGTTTCCGCTCTGGTACACTACCTACTCACCAAATCGTAGGTATGGGTGAAGCATTCCGTATTGCAAAAGAAGACATGCAAAAAGATTACGATCATGCTTTAGCGCTTCGTAACCGTCTTTTTGATGGCGTGAAAGACTTAGAAGCAGTGACGGTAAACGGTGACTTTGAGCAGCGTGTACCACACAACCTAAACATCAGTTTCGCATTCGTAGAAGGTGAATCACTACTAATGTCGCTTAAAGATCTAGCGGTATCTTCTGGTAGTGCTTGTACGTCTGCAAGCCTTGAGCCTTCTTACGTTCTTCGTGCCCTAGGCATGGATGACGAATTGGCTCACAGCTCGGTTCGTTTCTCGTTTGGTCGTTTCACGACTGAAGAAGAAATTGATTACGCAATTGAACAAATCCGCGTTGCAGTGACTAAGCTACGCGACATGTCTCCTCTATGGGATATGTACAAAGAAGGGATTGATTTGAGCACTGTTGAATGGGCTCACCATTAATCTCAGGGATTGAAATAGAGGATTCGAGGTAATTTATCATGGCATACAGCGAAAAAGTAATTGATCACTACGAGAACCCACGTAACGTTGGTTCATTCGATAAAGAAGATCCATCAGTAGGTAGCGGCATGGTTGGCGCTCCTGCGTGTGGTGACGTAATGAAGCTTCAAATCAAAGTGACACCTGAAGGTATCATCGAAGATGCGAAGTTCAAAACATACGGTTGTGGTAGTGCAATCGCATCAAGCTCACTAGTAACTGAGTGGGTAAAAGGTAAGTCAGTTGATGAAGCGGCAGCAATTAAAAACTCTGAGATTGCTGAAGAGCTAGAGCTTCCACCAGTGAAAGTTCACTGTTCTATTCTTGCTGAAGATGCAATCAAAGCAGCGGTTGCTGACTACAAGAAAAAACACCAAGAATAATTATTCCGTAATATAATGGGAGCTTTGACGCTCCCATTCCAATCGAAATTTAGACAGACTAAGGTGCAGTATGGCCATCACAATGACAGAATCAGCGGCAAGTCGCGTAAGAGCATTCCTAGATAACCGAGGCAAAGGTATCGGTTTACGTCTTGGAGTGAAGACGACTGGTTGTTCCGGCATGGCATACGTACTTGAGTTTGTTGATGAGCTCAATGAAGAAGACGAAGTATTTGAACTCTCTGGAGTGAAAATTATCATCGATCAAAAGAGCTTAGTGTACCTAGATGGTACTGAATTGGATTACGTGAAAGAAGGGTTGAATGAAGGTTTTGAATTCAACAACCCTAACGCGAAAAGTGAATGTGGTTGTGGTGAAAGCTTCAACGTCTAATTGATTGTCCTTCTGGGCAAACGAGTCCGGAAGGCTTTACTAGGACCCGAACTTAATGAATCACTTTGAATTATTTGGGCTACCAAGTCAGTTTAAGCTGGATGGTAGCCTTCTTTCTTCTCAGTTCCGAGAACTACAAAAACGCTTCCACCCGGATAACTTTGCAACGGGCTCAGAACGTGACCGTTTGATGGCGGTGCAAAAGGCGGCGCAAATCAACGATGCCTATCAAGTTCTGAAAAATCCTATTTCTCGCGCCGAGTATATCCTCGCAGAGCAAGGTGTTGAGATCCGAGGTGAACAGCAAACGATGCAAGATCCGATGTTCTTAATGGAGCAAATGGAACTGCGCGAAGAACTGGAAGAGATTGCTGACAACTCCGATCCTGAATCGGCGCTTTTTGACTTCGACTCTAAGGTCCGCAAAATGTACAAACAGCATCTGGCAAGCGTCGAGCAAGAGCTTGATGATGGTCTATGGGCTGAAGCCGCAGACCGAGTTCGTAAGCTAAAATTCATTGCCAAACTAAAGAACGAAATTGAGCTAGTCGAAGACAAACTCCTCGGCTAGTAAGCGTGACAAGGACCTATCATGGCACTACTTCAAATCGCAGAACCGGGCCAAAGCTCGGCACCTCATGAGCATAAGTTAGCAGCGGGTATCGACTTAGGTACTACCAACTCTTTGGTTGCTTCTGTACGTAGCGGCGATGCAACTCCACTTGCGGACGAGCAGGGCCGTACTATTTTACCTTCAGTCGTTAATTACGCTGAGGAAACGTTAACGGTCGGCCACGAAGCCAAAGCCAAAGCAGAGTTTGAACCAGAGAACACGATTATCTCTGTAAAACGTTTGATCGGTCGTTCATTAAAGGACATTCAGTCCCGTTACTCTTCACTTCCTTATCGTTTTAAAGAGAGTGAAAACGGCCTGCCAATTCTGCAAACACCTCAAGGTGACAAAAACCCGATTGAAGTATCTGCGGACATCCTAAAAGTATTGGGTAAGCGAGCTGAAGATACGTTAGGTGGTGAGTTAGCTGGTGTCGTTATTACCGTTCCTGCTTACTTTGATGACGCGCAACGTGCAGGTACAAAAGATGCGGCGAAATTAGCTGGTCTTCATGTTCTCCGTCTACTTAACGAACCAACCGCTGCGGCAATTGCTTATGGCCTAGACTCTGGTCAAGAAGGTGTGATTGCGGTTTACGATCTAGGTGGCGGTACTTTTGATATCTCTATCCTACGTTTATCGAAAGGCGTATTTGAAGTATTAGCAACAGGTGGCGATTCTGCATTAGGCGGTGACGACTTCGACCATCTATTTGCCGATTATTTAATGGAGCAAGCGGGTCTAGAAGCGCCGCTTTCTGCAGAAAAGAACCGTACACTGTTGAACATTGCTACTGAAGCTAAGATTGCTTTCTCTGAGCAAGACAGTGTTGACGTTGACGTTTTTGGTTGGAAAGGCACCGTGACTCGCGAGCAGTTCGAAGATCTGATTCGTCCGCTAGTGAAGAAAACCCTGATGTCTTGTCGTCGCGCATTAAAAGATGCGGATGTCGACGCAGATGAAGTACTCGAGGTCGTCATGGTTGGCGGCTCAACCCGTACATTGTTGGTTCGTGAAATGGTAGGCGATTTTTTTGGTCGCACACCTCTGACAAGCATTAACCCAGATGAAGTTGTTGCAATCGGTGCGGGTATTCAAGCTGATATCCTAGCGGGTAACAAACCTGACTCTGAAATGTTGCTTCTTGATGTGATTCCACTGTCGCTCGGTATTGAAACCATGGGTGGTTTGGTCGAGAAGATCATCCCCCGCAACACTACGATTCCCGTTGCGCGTGCGCAAGAATTTACCACATTCAAAGATGGCCAAACGGCGATGAGTGTTCATGTGGTACAAGGTGAACGTGAAATGGTTGATGACTGTCGTTCACTTGCTCGCTTCTCGTTAAAAGGTATTCCTCCGATGGCAGCGGGTGCGGCACATATTCGCGTGACTTACCAAGTTGACGCTGATGGCCTTCTTTCTGTTACGGCAATGGAGAAGAGCACTGGTGTTCAATCAGAGATTCAAGTAAAACCTTCTTACGGCTTAAGTGACAATGAAGTGGCGGATATGTTGCGTGATTCAATGACGCACGCAAAAGAAGACATGCAAGCTCGTGCCTTAGCTGAGCAGCGTGTTGAAGCCGACCGAGTGATAGAAGGTTTGATTGCAGCGATGCAAGCTGATGGTGATGACTTACTATCAGAACAAGAGAAACAAAACTTGATTAAAGCCATCGAAGCCTTGATTGAGCTGCGTAATGGTGATGATGCAGATGCGATAGAGCAGGGCATTAAAGATACCGATAAAGCGAGCCAAGATTTCGCATCACGCCGTATGGATAAATCGATTCGAGCTGCGTTGTCAGGTCAATCAGTAGACGATATATAAGAGATAAGTAGTTATGCCTAAGATTATTGTATTACCACACGACGATTTGTGCCCAGAAGGTGCAGTGTTGGAAGCAAACTCTGGTGACACCGTTCTAGACGTAGCGCTAAAAAACGGTATCGGTATTGAACATGCGTGTGAGAAGTCATGTGCGTGTACTACCTGCCACGTAATCATCCGTGAAGGTTTTGATTCACTCGAAGAAAGTGAAGAACTAGAAGACGACATGCTAGATAAAGCGTGGGGTCTAGAGCCTGAGTCACGCCTAGGGTGTCAGGCGAGAATTGCTGATGAAGACTTGGTGGTAGAAATTCCTAAATACACACTAAACCACGCTTCAGAAGATCACTAAAACTATCTTCCCAATATAGGGAAGAAGCAAAAGGAAGATGAGCAATGAAATGGACAGATTCTCGCGATATCGCGATTGAACTTTGTGACAAGTTTCCAGATGTCGATCCAAAAACAGTGCGTTTTACCGATCTTCATCAATGGATCATGGAGTTAGATGAGTTTGACGATGAGCCAAACCGTTCTAATGAAAAGATTCTAGAAGCCGTTATCATGTGCTGGATGGACGAAGCAGACTAAGTCTGTAAAACACAGCCTAGTTAACAATTCTTACTAAAAAAAGCGGACCTTTAGGTCCGTTTTTTTATCCAATTGACATTTTTGCCCTACATAATGCTAACATCCGTGAGTTATTAAAAAGAAGCAGCGTAGGCAACGCTGCTATAAGACAAGGAGAAACCATGTCTACACAGATGTCTGTATTTTTAAGTCAAGAGTCGGCAGCACCACATTGGGGTGAAAAAGCACTGCTTTCATTCGCTGAAAACGGCGCAACTATTCACTTAGGTGAAGGTCATGATCTCGGCGCAATTCAACGTGCAGCTCGTCAGCTAGATGGCCAAGGAATTCGTTCTATTTTTCTTTCTGGTGATAACTGGGATCTAGAGAGCGTATGGGCTTTCCACCAAGGGTTCCGTAACCCTAAAAAACATGGCTCAGTTGAGTGGGCAGCATTGTCTGATGAAGAGCAAGCAGAGCTTCAAGCTCGTATTACTTCGACTGATTTTACCCGCGATATTATCAACAAAACGGCAGAAGAAGTTGCTCCTCGTCAGCTAGCGACAATGGCTGCTGAATTCATCAAATCTGTTGCGCCGAAAGGCACGGTGACAGCTCGTATCGTCAAAGACAAAGACTTGTTGGCAGAAGGTTGGGAAGGTATTTACGCAGTAGGCCGTGGTTCTGAGCGTACTTCTGCGATGCTTCAGTTAGACTACAACCCAACTGGTGACGAAAACGCACCTGTATTCGCATGTCTTGTGGGTAAAGGCATCACCTTTGATTCCGGTGGTTACAGCTTGAAGCCTTCTACCTTCATGAGTGCAATGAAAGCAGATATGGGTGGCTCGGGTACTATAACTGGTGGCCTAGGATTAGCTATCTTGCGCGGTTTAAACAAGCGCGTAAAACTGATCTTGTGTTGTGCTGAGAACATGGTTTCTGGCCGTGCCCTTAAGCTTGGCGACATCATCACTTACAAAAACGGCAAAACCGTTGAGATTATGAATACCGACGCGGAAGGTCGCTTGGTGCTTGCAGACGGTCTTATCTACGCCAGTGAGCAAAACCCTGAGTTAATCATTGACTGCGCGACGCTAACAGGCGCAGCGAAGAATGCGTTAGGTAACGATTACCATGCGCTAATGAGCTTTGATGATGAGCTATCGCATCAAGCGCTTACGGCGGCAAACCAGGAAAAAGAAGGCTTGTGGCCGCTACCACTTGCTGATTTCCATCGAGAAATGCTGCCATCTAATTTTGCCGATTTATCGAATATCAGCTCTGGTGATTATTCTCCGGGTGCAAGTACTGCAGCTGCATTCTTGTCTTACTTCGTTGAGGACTACAAAAAAGGCTGGTTACATTTCGACTGTGCGGGTACGTATCGTAAAGCCGCTTCTGATAAATGGGCTGCGGGAGCAACGGGTATGGGTGTTCGTACACTTGCTCGTTTCCTCAATGAGCAAGCTGGAAAATAAGATTGATTGCAGCACTCTCTTGTTTGAGTGCTGCTCTTACCCAGTAAGTCACTTTAAAAGCACAACTATTATTACAAGTACAGAAAGGAAATTTTATGGCTCTAGAAAGAACATTTTCAATCATTAAGCCTGATGCTGTAGAGCGAAACCTAATTGGTGAAATCTACAATCGTATTGAAAAGGCTGGCCTACGTATCATCGCTGCCAAAATGGTTCACCTGACAGAAGATCAGGCAAGCGGCTTTTATGCAGAGCATGAAGGTAAAGAGTTTTTCCCTCCTCTAAAAGAGTTCATGACATCTGGTCCTATTATGGTTCAGGTATTGGAAGGCGAAAATGCGATTGCACGTTACCGCGAGCTAATGGGTAAAACCAACCCAGAGGACGCGGCATGTGGCACTTTGCGTGCTGATTACGCACTCAGCATGCGTCACAATTCAGTTCATGGTTCAGATAGCCCTGAGTCTGCCGCTCGTGAAATTGAGTTTTTCTTCCCTGAATCAGAAGTTTTCTCTCGCTAACTCGTTCATGCATCACTTTTGCGTGATGATCTAGTTCGTAATAACCTCGGAATTGTCCGAGGTTTTTTATTTTCAGCCCTAAACCACCTACTTCAGTAGGTGGTTATCATCCGTTTCGGCTTTGCCTGTAAAACTACTC